>CATMBH010000153.1:0-4222 GCA_950063985.1 uncultured Fidelibacterota bacterium | reverse complement strand
TATTTAATTGACCTGCAACATTTCATGGGTATGATTCCGAACATGCCGCCCAATGTAAACGGCTGGGCTGGCTATCGTTCCTGGCTCAATTCTATCACACTGCCCATGCGCAAATTGTTTACAGCTACAATGACAAACGGTACGAACCTTTTTGGCGGGGAATTCGACTTTGAGCCGGATGTGGTCGCCCTGGCACAAACACTGAGTGATCCCAATGATGCGGAAGCGCTTGTTAATGATTTAGCCAAACTGTTCTTCCCATTGCCAATATCAGATGATCTGGAAGAACAATTACTTTATGCCCTTTTGGAAGGCGCCGCAGTATACGACTGGGACATCAATGCTGCCGGTGCTCCGCAACGCCTGCGGAATTTGATTATTTATATGATGCGCAAACCGGAGTTTCAATTATTATGAAGCGCAGGGATTTCATCAAAACAAGCATGGTGCTATCCGTTCTAGGTGCAAGATTGCCGCTCATGGCCCTGGGTAAATCAAAGCAGAATATTCGCCGAAAAACAGGAACGTGGGATTCTGACCGCATCCTGGTGCTTATAAAAATGGATGGCGGCAATGATGGTTTGAATACGGTTATTCCGGTTTATGATAACCTCTATCATCAGAAACGGCCTACCCTGGCCTTCAATGCCAATCAAGCCTTGATGGTCAATGAAGACAGCGGTTTTCACCCGCAAATGGCTCCTCTCGTCCCTATCTTTCAAAATGGTGAAATGGGCATCATCCACGGTGTCGGCTATCCCCAGGGCAACTTGTCCCATTTTCGCTCATCGGATATTTGGGTGACTGGTTCGCCAGCTGATGAGATATGGTCCTCCGGTTGGCTGGGCAGACTTTTTCAGAATGAATATCCCAATTTTCCTGATGGTGCACCGGAGCATCCCATCGCTATTCAATTCAATAGCGCCAACCTCCTGGAGTTCCAGAGCGTCCAGACAAATTTTGCCACCATGCTTTTTGACCCGGAAATCATGTATTATATCGTAAACGAAAATTACGTTCCCGGTTCGAATGACCCGCCCCTGGAGACCTATGGCGGCGATGAATTGAATTTTGTTCGAGAACTGGATTTAACCACCTTAGAATATTCTGAAGAAATCTATGGCGCCGGCCAGGATGGCGACTTGACCGTTGAATACCCCAATAATAATTTAGGGGAACAGTTGGCTGTCACCGCCAAACTTATTTCCGGTGGTTTGATGACACCCATTTATCGCCTCAATATTGGTGGCTTTGATACTCATGCTGGTCAAGCAGGTGAACATCCACCATTGCTGAACCAAATGTCTAATGCCATAAGCGCCTTTTTACAAGACCTCAAGAACCAGGGCCTAGATGACCGCGTTATGGTTGTAACCACATCCGAATTTGGACGCCGTGTGGAAGAAAACGGTTCCAACGGAACCGATCATGGTACCAGCGGTCCCATATTTACGTTTGGAACGACCACAGTTGGCAATGTGTTTGGTTCTCAGCCCAGTTTGTCCAATTTGGATTACAATGAAAATCTAATGGTGGAGCATGATTTTCGGCAGGTTTACACAACATTGATCGAAGACTGGTTTGGTCTGGATCCAACTGTTTCACAAGCGGTTTTTCAGGAAACGTTCGAAACGATCCCCTTTGTGGCCAATCCATTATCAGTTAGTGGTTCACCAGCTGTCCCTGAAGCATTCACACTGTATCCCGCATTTCCAAATCCATTCAATCCGGCAACCAATATCCGTTTTGAGCTGCCCCATTCCTCTAGAGTAACCATCCAAATTTTCGATATCAAAGGAAGAGAAGTCCGCACCCACCGTCTGGGCAAAGTAAGTGCCGGGTTGCATGATTTCAGACTGGACTGCCGCGATCTGTCTTCCGGTGTATATCATATCCAGGTGGAAACCGCGGGTAGTGTGCAGTCCCAACGGGTGACCCTGCTGAAGTAAATTCCTTCTTTAATCACTAAATTCAACCCATGAAAGAAATCCATCCACTTCTGGATGCTGACAAACAAAACCAGGCCCAAAAGTACGAAAAAGAAAAACGTCTTCTTGGGTTACTGGGTTCGGTCATCTCACTGGCCTTTGTGCTCTGGTATTATTTTTCCGGTTTCAGCCATCAAATTGCCCATGTTGAATATTCATTCATTTGGACGTTTCTCATCTACGTTATTATTTTTCAAGTACTTTCAACTATCATTGGATTACCGATCGGTTATTACTCAGGCTATGTCCATGAACATAAATGGGGTTTCTCCAATTACACCCATAAAACCTGGGCACTGGATCAAATAAAATCATTTTTAGTAAGCTTGGTTCTTTTTCCACTATTATTGGGTTTGCTTTACTGGGTATTCGCCGCTTTTCCTGACATTTGGTGGCTGGTTGCCGGTGGTGCTGCGGCCCTTGTTTCTGTTATTTTTGTAACACTTTTCCCTGTGATTATTGCACCGATCTTCAATAAATACGATCCCATTGAAGATCAAAGTCTGGTAAGTCAATTAACGGAAATTCTGGAAAAAGCGGGGCTAAAGCCGGGGGGATTTTTTCGACAGGACATGAGCCGGCAAACCAAGAAAGAGAATGCATTTTTAGCCGGATTGGGGAAAACGCGCCGGGTAGTTATGGCTGATAATTTGATGGAACATATGAGCGAGGCAGAAATTTCATCAGTCATCGCCCATGAAGTGGGTCATTATAAATACAGCCACCTGCCTAAAAATATTTTCATTGGCACTGCCCAACAGCTTATTATATTTTATTTATTAGATTTGGTAATGAAAAACCTTTTTCCGGAATTTCTTACATCGAATGCAGCCAATCTGGCGCTTTTTCCAATGATCGGATTGATTATGGGCATTTTATCCGGATTTCTGTTTGGACCCTTGAACAATTGGCTCTCCCGATATTTTGAACGCCAAGCAGATAACTGCTCATTGGAACTCTATCCTGAAAAAGATGCTTTTCTTGGTGCTATGGCCGGGCTGGCCAACCGCAACTTATCCAACGCATATCCAGGCTGGTTGGTGAAATGGCTTTATTATTCCCATCCGCCCATCGGTGAACGCTTGGCCTTTGCCGAGGAGTATAAATTTGATTGAACAAAGCACACTTGATTTTTTAGCCCAACTCAAGCATAACAATGAACGTGCGTGGTTCAACGATCATAAAGACGAGTATAAAGCTGCTCTTGCCAATTTCACAGATCTTGTGGCGATCCTCTTACACAATATTTCAGGTTTTGATGAAAGACTCGTAGGAGTGCAGCCCAAAGAATGCTTATTCAGGATCTATCGTGACGTGCGTTTTTCCAAGGACAAGAGTCCGTACAAAACATGGTTCAGCGCTTCCATGAAAGGCGGCGGAAGGAATATGTTGTTTCCTGGATATTATATACATCTTGAACCGGGGAATTCGTATCTGGGAGGAGGTGTCTGGCACCCGTCGAAAGAAGCACTGCAGAATACCCGTGGATACATTGTTAACCATTATGCCGACTTAGAAAAAATCGTTTTAAGCAAAAAATTCAAAAACCATTTCGGTGAAATGGGGGGAGAACAATTGAAAACTGCTCCAAAGGGTTTTCCTAAAGATCACCCCCAGATTAAATGGCTGCGGTATAAGGACTTTCTGGCCGGCTGTTCAAAAAATAATGTTGATTTTACTTCAGAAAAAATAATCGCAGACTTTACAGCAGATTATAAAGCTATGTTTCCATTTATTCAGTTTTTACGTACAGCAATAACCAGTTATTCTGGCTGAACGTTTACTGCCTTATCTCCCTTCATATCAAAATCTGTATCAAACTTTACTCTAAATCCCTCCCGCAATAAACCAGCTATGCGTTTCATCTTAGGACTCAAACTGCCGCCGTGGAAAAAATAATCGTCACCATCATCGCTGCGGATGAACCCAAATTTCTTTGCACTGTCATAGTGTCTGATAACACCAGTTTTCACACTAATTTCCTTTACTTCTATAACGGTAAATATACAGTATAATGATACCTGCCAGGTTGGGATACCATATTATGGGGTCTGACCAAGGAATACCTTCAATAGCATAATCTGACACAGGCCATAAAAACTGCGTGGGAAAATATTCCATGGTATGAAAAGGAAAATCCATACAGATGTGCAGCGGCCAGCCCAACATGGCAAAAGCAACATCCTTTTTTCGCCATGCAATTATTCCAATAACAATCACTGCAGGTATAAAAC
>CATMBH010000152.1:0-4269 GCA_950063985.1 uncultured Fidelibacterota bacterium | reverse complement strand
TCATTCCTGTCATTATATTCATTATTTCTGTACTTCTTTTTATTAGTGCAGTTAGGAATGATCAACGAATTCTGATCTCTATTAAGATTTGCATTGCGTATGCCCTACTCACAACAGGATGGTACAATATCCAGTACAATCCGCACTTGATCCTTTGGTTATGTAATATCACTGCGATATTAGGACTAATTCTTTCATTCAAATTTGATCAAAAGCTTTTTGAGATCTTTTTCTACTTTGCCTGGACGGGTGATCTGCTGACATTGTTGATCTGGCCTAATCCCGTCTGTCCGCCACTGGAAACGTATCCATTATCCTGGGCTGGATTTTATTTAAAGCACACGGCACCTTTGGCGCTTACCATTTTGTTTATAAGTCAAGGACATCGATTAAACAGCAATGCTGCGTGGATTGCGTTGAAGACCATGTTAGCTTATGCGGGATTTATTGCCATATATAATTTGATATTCGACCAAAATTTATTGGATTTAAGGTATCCTTCAATTGATATCATGAAGCTTTTCGGTCCCTGGCCTATTTATGTTTTAGTGAATGTGCTATTGGCGCTCCTTTGGTACTACATTATTCACGCGATAACTAAAAGATTAAAGATTATCAAAATTTCGTAAATTAAAATCTCATGGCGGCTGCCTTTTCCCTTTCTTTGGGAGCTTGTGATCAAAGCGCAGCCGCCTATTTTATTATTGGAACTGCTTCATTCATAATGGCGTACAAGCCCCAGATCGCAAGCGTAAACTCAAAGAAAGGAGCACGCCATGAATCAAAATGATAACAGCTCAACGGGAGCGTTCGTTGTCTCCCTTACTTTTGCTGTAGTGCTTTTTACAGCACTTTACATTCAACATAAACCCTCAAACGAACCAGCCGCAGAAATTGAAATATCTGCAGTAGTTGAAGAAATGATTCCTTCAGAACCGGTAGTGATTGAAGAAGTAGTTACTACTGAGACAGAGGTTGATAAAAAAGAGCTAGTTACTCCGGAACCTCCGGCTGTGATCTCTTTTGCTAAAGCTTTTGCCATTTCCAGGAAAGCCCTTGGCTCCAGCCAGACGTTTACCTGGGAAGGCAAACAGTATTCAACAAACACGGCTGAAGAAGCAGAGGCTCAAGCGATAGTTGAACAACTGGAGATCGATTTGACCGATGCACAAGACTCACTTGGCAATACCCTCTTATTCGCCATCACACCGGAGTTCTAAAACCGAACGCCAAAAAGAAAGCCCCTGATTAATCAGGGGCTTTCTTTTATCTAAATTTCTTTTAAAATATTCTTTATCTGCGTCCGATGCAGATACTGATGTCCTGCAGCTAAACATAGCCATTGAAATGAATTCAACGGCCCCAGCCAAGGATGACGGAATTTCATATCGGAACTGCGCTGGTAACGCTCATTGCTCATGATGGTGATAAATTCATCCTGAAAACCTTTGAAACGTCCAATGACTTCCCGGCCAATATCAATCGATGGTTTATAATTGGCGATATCCACATTTTTATCAGGAACTTTCCCCTCATTCAAATGAATGATAGCATCCTTGAAATCCTTTCCGGTTATAATCAGATGCTCCATAGTCATGGCCGGTGACCAATTACGAGAACTATCCTCCATGCCCCGTAAGCGATCGATTAACACTGGGGTTAATAACTGTTCATAACTAAGTGGATCAACTAGTGCGAAGATCTTTCTACCCTCTTCGCGAAATAATTCCACAGCTGAATTCCAAGTCATGGTGCTAACGAAACGGGGTAATTTTATATAACGTAGTAAAAACGTTTCGAATGCCGGCAGTCCTGCGCCAGGCTGATCCAAATGGACTGCTTCAGACACTATATAATTTCCAGTGCCTGCTCCAGGTCAGCGATCAAATCCTCTTCTGCTTCGATGCCGATGGAAATGCGAATTAATTCATCCTTTATGCCGGCAGCGGCGCGCTCTTTTGGGGACATGCCGGAATGGGACGTCTGTACGGGACGAGTTACCAGCGATTCCACTCCGCCTAGACTGGGTGCATTGATAAACAATGTTAAATTTGATATGAACATGTCTGCATCGTCAACATTACCGTTAATCTCAAAACTGACCATGCCACCACAGCCATCAAGAAGTTTTTGCGCGCGGTTATAACTGGCACTGCTTTCCAGTCCGGGATGGTTTACTTTTTTTACTTTTTCATGTTTCTCGAGAAATCTGGCGACAGCCAATGAATTGCTGTTCTGGCGCTCCATGCGAATGCTCAATGTTTTCATCCCGCGGTGCAAGAGGAAACAGGCGTTGGGATCCAATGCTCCGCCCAGGTGATTCAATTTATGTCTGACTTTTGTAATTAATTCCTTTGATCCAATTACAGCTCCAGCTACAATATCTGTGTGTCCATTCAAATATTTCGTAGCGCTGTGGAGCGAGAGATCAAAGCCATGCTCCAGCGGGCGGTAATTCACAGGAGAGGCAAAGGTATTGTCGATCAGTGCAAGTAAATTATGTTTTTTAGCAAACTCTACCACTGTATTCAAGTCCAGAACATCCATTAATGGATTGGTAATTGTTTCAACATAAATAAGTTTTGTCTCTGGTCGCAACTTCTCATCCCATCTTTCATGGTGAAAAAAATCAATAAAATCACATGCAATACCAAGATCAGGAAAATCTTTATTTATTATATCATGGGTACCGCCATAGAGCGTTTCATGTGCTAAAAAATGATCACCGGTTTTAAGAAACGAAAGCAACACTGCTGAAATGGCGGCCATACCGCTGGATGTAACCAATGCATCTTCACCATTTTCTAAAGCTGCCAGTTTTTCATGGAGAGCAATATGGTTAGGGGTGTTGTTCAGCCGAATGTATTTTAGATCATGGTAATCCGTTTCGCCGCCAAATTCAAAGGTTGAGGATTGAAAAATAGGCATGCTAACCGCACCACCAAAACGTTCCTTGGGCTCACCGGCATGGATAAGTTTTGTATCAATTTTATGTTTTTTTAACATGGAATTCGTTTAATAAATAGGAAGAATGTAGCCCCTAAAAGAAAAAAGGGCAATGGAGTCAATCGGGTATTTGAGTTTATGATTATATTTGTTATTATAGCCACTAATATATTACTCAATGAACGGATAATAAATCATGGGAAAAGAAAAGCAACTTTTAGGAAGTAAAGCAAAAGTTGAAGCTTTAATCAAAAAATTGATTAAGGATAATATGTATGATCCCAACGAAGAAGAAAATTGGCTGATAGATGAATATGATAGATTTAATCACCATGCAAAGCAATTTTTACAGGTGTTTGAAAAATACTATGTTGCAGTTTGGGATGATCTAAAAAAACGCCGTCGCATGAATATAGAAATTTTTGAAGAGCACCTTGAGCATCCGAACTACTATCTGTTGGATCTACTTGTTTATGATTTTATCAAAAAAACTATAAAACGAAAAGATTTGAAATCACCCTTAATGCTGCAAAAACTGCAAATTGTCTTTATTAATGACCGGATAGTTTTAAACTAATTCTCTTCGACTTATTATTTTTCTGGGGGAGGTTGAGGGTTTTCTCTATTTTATTTGAGTAAGATTAGTTTCTTCATAATCTTTACTCCGGATTAATGGTTAGAAATTGTAAGTCATTTTAACGCCAGCATAATTATTCTTCAAATTCATTTCCGGAGCATAACCGAAATTGAGTTGTTTGCCATATTTAAAACGTACTGCATCGCGTTTTTCTTCGATGACCCTGACACCGTGGTACACATCATAAATGATATCTGCAATCAATAGCCCGAAACCGAGAACTGCAATCAAACCTCCGACTCCACCACCTTTCTCTCTTTTAAGAGGCTTCAAATCATAATGAACACTGTTACCAGTCATATAAGTTGGAATCATTTCATAACGCATTTCATCGTCACCCTCCCCTACAACATATACCTCATGGCTGGTTTTTTCCCATGCACCTTTATCTTCGTCTGCCAGGGCAATCCCGGCAATGATAAGTCCAACACTGCCTAGAGCAACCCTGCGGATACGTTTGGCAGTTTTTTTCTCGCCGGCATAATCGTGGATCAAACCGGGAATGGGTACAGCCGTTAACGCTAATCCAACTGTCAGTCGGCGGTTCATATCACGATATTCTTCAAAGGTCATATCTGCTGGAACGGGCGTCAATGGAGATTCATTCAGCACGTCGCCGCCAAAAGATTGTTCCTGGGCACACATTAAACTTGCCAGAAATAAAATACTAATTAGAGTTTTCATAA
>CATMBH010000151.1:0-4293 GCA_950063985.1 uncultured Fidelibacterota bacterium | reverse complement strand
TGAACTAAATCATTTGAAGATGCCAGACATATTCGATAATCATCGGGAAAACGATTGCCAAACCCAGTGTAAGTCATATAAAACGTTCCATCAAGTTCTACAATTCGTGGATCTTCTGGTCCCCGCAATTCTTGGGGAACATCATTTCTTAAAATGGGTTCTTTATTCCTTTCCCAATGTATTAAATCGCGACTCGTAGTATATCCAAGTGAATTAATGTAAGGTCCATATTTATTATCTCCACCAATGTCTGTTGAGCGATATATCATATGAAATTTTTCATTGTGATAAACTGCGGCTGCATTAAAAACAGCTGCTTTTTCCCAATTATTCTTTTCAATCGGGTTGAGTATGGGTGAATCAGTTAATCTCGTCAGTTTCATTTTTTCAATATTCCTTTTTCAATTTTTAAATTATCCTTTTACTCCACTAGATGCCATACTTTCAATGAAATAGCGTTGGAAAAACATGTAGACTACAATAACCGGCAAAGATAGAAGCATCGCAGAAGCTAATATGACTCCTTGCTGCATTTCTGCAGATCCTCCTAATGCAAAAAGTGTGACCATCTGCGGCATGGTCATCATAGTTTGATCCCGAATAACTATCAGCGGCCAGAGCACTTCATTCCATGCTGATAAGAAAGTAATTATCCCAACCGTAACCATAGCCGGTACTGCATTTGGCCATATTACTCGAAAAAGAATAGTTAAATCATTTGAACCATCAATCCGGGCTGCGTCAATCAAATCTCTTGGAATAGATCTAAAATATTGACGAAACATAAAAATTCCAAATCCACTGACCATAAAGGGAATAATTAACGCCATATATGAGTCCGTCCACCCAAACTTTACAATTAGTATATAAGTAGGTATCAACGTGATTTGGAATGGGATCATCATGGTGAAAAGGATTAAGTTGAAAATGATACTTTTCCCTTTGAAATTGATAAAGGTAAGAGAATAGCCTACCATGGAACTAAACATCAAAACCGAGGCAGTTATAGCAGATGAAACTAGCACACTGTTAAAGAACGCTGAACCTATGGGTATTTTTTCAAACACAGCACGATAACTGTCCAATGTAAACTTGGATGGCCAAATTGATAAATTCATAATTTCACTTTCCGGTTTTATAGTAGCAAAAGCCATCCAAATAAATGGATAAATAAATGAAAGTGCGCCAAGAACCAAAATGGAAAAGTGTAAGAATTTTTTCATGTTAATAATTTTTTTCAATTAATTGCCTTTGAATTAAGGTAACAGAAAAAATAATCAGTGCCAGTGCGAAACCGATTGTGGCGGCATACCCCATTTTGAAAAAACTAAATGCTTGCTTGTAAATATAAAGAACGATTGATAAAGTACTATTTACAGGTCCGCCACCTGTCATCACATAAGGCTCAATAAATAAATTGAAGCCACCAATGGTTGACAGAATGACAACCATAATTAATACCGGATTGAGCATTGGTATAGTAATATGAATAAATTGCTGAAATTTAGATGCTCCTTCCAATTTTGCTGCTTCATAAAGATATCGGGGAATACCCTGCAATCCTGATAGAAATAATACCGTATATAATCCGACATTTTTCCATGTAGCCATAATGGCTATGGAAGGCATCGCCCACGTGGGGTCTGTCAGCCAAGGTACTTTTCGTAATCCGGCTAAAGTAAGAATATTATTCAAAAGGCCTGTTTCTGTAGAATAAAGATTTTTCCAAAGAATGGTTACGACAACCCCGGAAATCACTACCGGCAGAAAAAATGATGCACGAAAAAACATTACTCCGCGAATTTTTTCGTTAAGAGTATTTGCCAAAACCAAGGCTACTACAACTTGGAGTGGAATATGGATAAATAAAAACCAAAGAGTGTTTTTTATTGATTTCCAAAATAATGGATCATTTATTAAATACCGAATATTTTCCAGACCAACAAATTCCATTGGGCTAATAATATTCCAGCGGTGGAACACAAGATTCAATGAGAATATGATTGGATAAGCAGAAAAGAGTAGAAAAAATATGATGTATGGTGATGCGAAAAACCAACCTGTTCGTGTTTGATGAAGCACTTATTAATCCTCTCGTGCCACAAGGTTTCTGCAGCGATTTGCGGCATCTGTTATTGCTTCTTCAGAGCTTTTTAATCTATGCACACACGCTTCATCAAATTCTTGAGAAATGATATCAAATATTTCCTGTAAATATATAGAACGATCTGCCCCTACCGTTCTGGGAATCATTTCTGCAAATAATTTATATGTTGAATTCTTGTCAAAATATGAAAAGAAAAGGGAATCATGGAGTAAACCACTTCGAATAGGAAGTTGATTTGTTAACTCAAGTAATCTTTTATCATTCCCGCGAGAAACCATGAATTTTACAAACTCCCAAGCTTTTTCTGGATAGTTGGAAGATGCGAAAATACAGATATTTTTCGGGTCGCCGTATGTAAATGACTCACCTATATAATTATCCGGCACAGGAATCGACATGATTCCATATTGAAAATCAGCAGATTTAAATTTATCGTAGTAGGCAACACTCCAGGGACCACTTATGTGAACTGCGACTTTTCCCTGTAAAAATACATCACCTTGAAAAAAAGCATTTGGAAAGTATCCATGCTCAAATCCTTTACGAATAAAATCAAATACTTTTACCCCTTCAGGAGAATCAAATGAAATATCTCCTTTTTCACTTAATAGGGTATTACCCCCTGATGCTGCAATAAATAAAGTGTAGAAATCAAACCAGCGATGCCACCATTCAGTATTAAAATCAATATCCATCATCCACTGATCAATATATCCATCATTATCTGTGTCTTTTGTTAATATTTCTGCAGCAGAAAAAAATTCAGAATATGTTTTTAATGGTGCATCAATACCGGCTTCCGCAAATAACAGTTTATTATAATAAAGAACGATTGGATTACTTTTCCATGGGAATTGATAAATAAAGCCATCTTTAGATTTGAACTGGCTGTGAAGTTCCCTTGGAATCCTAGAAGTATACAGACTATCAAAGCTTGCCAAGGTATCCAACCTTAATATAACATTAGCTTCAACATATTGCTGTGCCGTCCCGGGCCAAAGATTTGAATATATATCCGGAGTTGTTTTACTCACAATAGCAGACAGCATCACCTCTTCACTTGACCGACCTTCTGGAATAGCTTGGTGCTTTATCTTCCAGTCCGGATTTGTTTTATTCCATTCAGAAACAACTTCTATTGCATGGGCTATCTCGTAGGGATTATTGGAAGACCAAAAAGTCAGTTTAAAATTTTCTTCTTTATTTCCATTTTTCGAACAAGAATTAAAAATAAAGAAAAGAAAAATAACCCATAATTTATTTGGTTTAAACAATAGTTTACCAAATAACATTTATTGTTAGGGCATTTAAAATACTCAAATGGCCATAATCACGATAACCATAGTCAACAGTAAAACTCCCTGTGTTAGTAGATATTTTTATTCCTACGCCCATACTAATGCCTTCAATGGAATCTATTTGAAATAAACTGCTATACCCCAATCTCAAGAACACCATTTTCTTGACTGCTAATTCTAAACCGAGATCAATTGACTCATAATTGTTACTCGGGTGGATAGCATCAACTTCAACCGATAAGGTCATTAAATTATTTCTGACTATTTCTGTAGCAAGTCCAAAACGAAAATTCATGGGGAGAGACCAAATATCCATCCTGTATTCTGAAGGAATCTGCTCATTGTTACCTTCGCCGGTGGGATCAGGATCATGGATAAGATCCAAATCCCGGCCATCCAGTTTCATACTGCTGCCATAATTATTCAATGTGGCAATTATTTTTAATCCGTTCAGCAAATCTGTCCTATACAATGTTCCAAAATCCAATGCCAACCCATTGGCGGATGAATGCCAGATTCTTTCCTGTAGGAATTTAATATTTAACCCCACGGAGAATTTATCAGTCAAATTCCGAGCGCCGGAAAGAGCAATCACCATATCTCCTGCATCAAAATATTGACCTGTTCCATCCTGTTCCAATTCCGTTCTGACCTTCATATCATCCATGGACCACGTGGATATGGAGGCGCCGAACACCCAATGATAGTTTGTAGGAATAACAATTGAAAAATGTTGGACTTGTGTCTCAACCAACCAGGGAATGTATGAAGCGCTCATGGAAATAGCTGTTAATTCCGTAGCCAATGCAGGATTCCAATAAAATACCGTTCCATCTGCTGCCATGCCGGCCATAGAATTACCTAGGGCTAATCCCCTGGCACTAACAG
>CATMBH010000150.1:0-4303 GCA_950063985.1 uncultured Fidelibacterota bacterium | reverse complement strand
TTTTCCCCGAGGCTGGATCATATCTTTAGGCTGGACCAATGTGTCAAAATCCTCGCCGCTCATGTATCCCAATGTTGTGATGGCTTCCCGGAGGGTGGTGTTTTCTTTATGAGCCTTTTTAGCCACTTCCGCTGCTTTGTCATAACCGATGTGGGGATTCAGCGCCGTCACCAGCATGAGCGAATTATGCAGATTGCTGTGAATTCGTTCTTCATTGGCCTCAATCCCATCCACACAATTATCAGCAAAGGAAACAGACACTTCAGCCAGTAGTCGAATAGATTGAATTATATTAAAGGCAATCACTGGTCGGTAAACATTCAATTCAAAATTGCCGGAAGCGCCCGCCATGGTAATAGTCATATCATTACCGATCACTTGCGTGCAGACCATGGTCATGGCTTCGGCCTGAGTGGGGTTGACTTTGCCGGGCATGATGGAACTGCCCGGTTCGTTGGCAGGTAGGATTAATTCACCGATTCCCGAACGGGGACCGCTGCCCAGCCAGCGGATATCATTAGCGATCTTATTCAATGACGCTGCCACTGTTTTTAATGCGGATGATAACTCTACAATACTATCCTGTCCGCCCAGTGCTTCAAATTTGTTTTTTGCAGTGACAAAAGGTAGCTCCGTCAAGTTTGCAATTTCCTTCGCGGCAGCTTCGCCGAATCCTGCAACTGAATTAATACCTGTTCCAACAGCCGTACCACCCATAGCCAGTTCATAACAATGCGTCAGTGCATTATTTACTCGAGTAATGCCGTGTTCCACTTGGGATGCATATCCGGAAAATTCCTGACCTAAACTCAATGGTGTGGCATCTTGGAGGTGTGTACGCCCCAGCTTGATGATGTCTTTGAATTCATCTACTTTTTTGGCTAATGATTTCTGGAGCTTTTCCAGTGCCGGAAGCAATTGCTGGGTAACAGACTCAACTGCGGCTATGTTGATTGCGGAAGGAAATGTATCATTGGTGGACTGGGACATATTTACATGATCATTGGGATGCACTGGATCCTTGCTGCCCAATTCGCCACCCAGTATTTCAATGGCCCGGTTGGCAATCACTTCATTTATATTCATGTTTGTCTGAGTACCGGAGCCTGTCTGCCATACCACCAAAGGAAAATGGTCATCTAACTTTCCCTCGATCACTTCATCGGCAGCAGTGCGTATGGTGTCAGCGATTTTGGAATCGAGGCTGCCGAAGGATTCATTTACAGTGGCAGCGGCTTTCTTCAGTAATCCGTACGCACGAATGAATTCATGGGGGAAATGCTCATCACCGATCTTGAAGTTTTGCAGTGAGCGCTGGGTCTGTGCTCCCCAGTAACGATCGACAGGAACATCTACCGATCCAAGGCTGTCATTTTCAGTCCGGGTTAACATGGAGTTATTTTACCACCCATGTATCACCGGAGTTTAATAGCTCCTGAATGCTTCCGGTGCCGCGCAGTTCAACAGCTTTGGCTAATTGTTTCGTTACCAAATCATCATAGGACGGTGCATCAATGCTGTAAAGAACACCAATGGGATCCGGAAAATCCGGTTGATACGTAAAGTTTGCCAGCATGGACGCAGCGACGTAATCCGTTTCATTATGAACCATAATATCAGCAGTTGAAAATTTTCCGTTCAATTCAACAACTTGGGGAACATTACCATCCATATGTATGCCCTTGTTCTTATCTACGCCAAATAACATGGGTTGACCATTATCCAGCCAAAGGACATTATCCGCTTTGCTTTCTTTATTAGTCATAGGAGCAAAAGCGCCATCGTTGAAAATATTGCAGTTTTGATAAATCTCTAGAAATGATGTGCCCTTATGTTTATATGAACGCTCAATCATAATTTGCATGTGTTTAGTTTCACGATCAATCGTACGGGCAACAAAAGATGCTTCAGCTCCCAGAGCTAATGTAAGGGGATTGAATGGTCTATCCAGTGAGCCCATGGGTGTGGATTTGGTGACCTTACCCATTTCAGATGTGGGAGAATACTGGCCTTTGGTCAAACCATAAATTCGGTTATTAAACAGCAGGACATTGATATCCAAATTGCGCCGCAAAAGATGAATGGTATGATTCCCGCCTATGGAAAGTCCATCACCGTCACCTGTGACAACCCAAACAGATAAGTCGGGGTTGGCAACTTTTACTCCTGTAGCGATAGCTGGAGCGCGACCATGAATGGTATGAAAACCAAAGGTATTCATATAGTATGGAAAGCGGCTGGAACAACCAATACCGGATATGAATACAACATTCTTTTTATCCATGCCCAAATCAGGAAATAATTTTTGTGTTTGGGCAAGGATGGCATAATCACCGCAACCCGGACACCAGCGCACTGACTGATCAGAGGTAAAATCCATGCGTGTATATTTTTTCTTTTCAATTGCTTGTTTTTCAGCCATGGTCAGTTTCCTAAAATTTCATTAATCTTTTCAATAATTCGGCCTTTGCCAATCGGTTTACCGCGGACAAGATTCAATCCTTTTGCATCGATAAGAAAATCAGCACGTATTATTTTGATCAACTGACCCAAATTAATCTCCGGAATCAAGACGTTCTTAAACCGAATCAGGATTTCACCAAGGTCTTTTGGCAGCGGATTCAGCCAGCGTAAATGAACATGGCTAACAGCTTTTTTGGCAGTTTGCATTTCTTCCGCAGCCGAACGGCAGGCGCCCCTGGTCCCGCCCCAGCTCAATATCAATAATTCACCGCTGGACTTACCATAAATTTCAGTGGGTGGAATGTCGTTTACGACATTATCGACTTTTTGCTGTCGCGTGAGCGTCATATGGTGGTGATTTTCCGGATCATAGTTCACATTACCGGTTACGTCCTCTTTTTCCAAGCCGCCGATGCGGTGTTCCAGCCCTTCAGTCCCTGGGATCGCCCAGGGACGTGCCAGCGTTTCCTTATTGCGCAGGTAAGGCATGAACTGGCCATCGACCATACTGGAGGTATCTGCAAATTTGACATCGATTGGTTCCAGATCATCTACGTTGGGAATTGTCCAGGGTTCTGAACCATTGGCCAAGTAGCCATCTGTAAGCAGCATGACGGGTGTCATGTATTTCAAGGCAATGCGGCAGGCTTCATAAGCTGTATAGAAGCAATCGCCAGGTGTAGCCGAAGCGATTACAGGTAGGGGTGATTCACCATTACGTCCATACAACGCTTGTAATAAATCGGCTTGTTCTGTTTTGGTTGGCAATCCTGTACTGGGACCGCCGCGCTGAACGTTCACGATCACCATGGGCAGTTCCGCTATGATAGCTAATCCAAGGGCTTCTCCTTTTAATGCAATCCCGGGCCCGGACGAAGCAGTCACTGCAAGGTTGCCGGTAAACGCAGCACCAATAATGGATGTCATTCCTGCAATTTCATCTTCTGCCTGAAAAGTTTTCACATTGTGGTGTTTTAATGCTGCAAGATGATGGAGTATATCACTGGCTGGTGTGATGGGATAGCTGCCGTAGAATAAGGGCAGTTTTGATTTTTCAGCAGCGGCCACCAGACCTAATGTTAGGGCATAATTCCCTACAATATTGCGATAAGTTCCGGCAGGTAGGTCCGCTTTATCAACTTTATAACGGGTGGTAAAAATTTCTGTTGTTTCGCCATAGTTATAACCGGCTTCCATGGCTCTCACATTGGATTCGATCAGTTCCGGCCGTTTGGCAAATTTCTTCTCCAACCAGTTTTTTGTGGTCTCCATAGGACGGTCATAAATCCAATACAACAGACCCAATGCAAATAGGTTTTTGGTTCGATTTACGGTCTTCCGAGTTAAGCCCATATCAGCACAGACTTCTGCAACGATCTTGCTCATATCAATGGCATAGACTCGGAAATAATCTTCCAATGATCCATCTTCCAGTGGATTGGAATCGAAACCGGCATAGGTCAGATTCTTTTTGGAGAAAGCAGCCGTATTGCAAATGAGCATTCCGCCTGGCTCCAGTTCTTCACGATGAACTTTTAGAGCAGCGGGATTCATTGCAACCAACACATCAACTTTATCGCCGGGTGTATAAATAACCCTGGAACTGAAGTGAATTTGAAACGCACTAACTCCGGCCAATGAACCGGCGGGAGCACGGATTTCTGCAGGAAAATCCGGAAGTGTGCTTAAATCATTGCCAACAATGGCAGTGGTGTCTGTAAAACGTCCACCGGTGAGCTGCATTCCATCACCAGAGTCACCGGCAAAACGAATGACAACATCATCAACATTTTTAAGTGTTTTTTCCATAAAGTATAAGCGGGTGTAATCTAGGGTTTAA
>CATMBH010000149.1:0-4318 GCA_950063985.1 uncultured Fidelibacterota bacterium | reverse complement strand
GCTGATCCGGCTGGAACAGATTTTTCAAACCTCCGTTCAATTCACCGATTTCAGAATCTTAAACCAGCAGTAAATTCAATCCCATGAAATCCTGGGCACGCGTTATAAAACATTCTGTTTACACTCTCTTCACCGGCATGGTGATTGTTTTTGTTTATATATTGTACTTACACATTGACCTGCCTTCTATCGAGCGATTGGAAAATTACGATCCCGACCTGGTAACGCGGATCTATTCCGCTGATGGCAAACTATTAAATGAACTCTATTTTGAAAAGCGTGTTTTTGTAGAGCTGGATCAGATCCCCCAGCAAATGCGCGATGCCGTTGTGGCTAAAGAAGACCGCCGCTTTTATGAACACTGGGGTATTTCCCTCAGGGATGTTTTCAGAGCTGTGATCATTAATACTGCAACCTTGAGTTACCGTTCAGGTTTTAGTTCACTAACGCAGCAACTAGCCAGAAATCTTTATGATACCATTGGTTTCAAAAAAACAATCACGCGGAAGATCAAGGAAGTCATCACCGCCATCCAGATCGAACGGACATACACCAAGGATGAAATCCTGGAAATGTATTTAAACAGCGTCCACTTTGGCCATGGAACCTACGGTGTGCAGGCGGCGGCAAAACGATTTTATGGAAAATACGCCCATGAATTGGTACTGGATGAGAGCGCATTACTGGTGGGGCTGCTCCCAGCCCCGGCCCGTTATTCACCGGTCCGGTTTCCGGAACTGGCGCTGACCAAACGCAATGTTGTCTTGCGGGTGATGCGTGATCAGGAATTTATTTCTACAGCAGAATACGCAGAAGCCCGCGCCCGGTTGCTGGATAATATCCAACAAGAGCAAACCAGTGGTACAGCGCCCTATTTTACAGAATATATCCGCAGATTTCTCGAAAGGGAAGATGATGAACTGGGTGTCAATATCTATCGGGATGGGCTGAAAATTTATACGACGCTTGACTCACGCTTGCAAAAAATTGCCGAAGATGCTGTGCGTAAATCGGTAGCAGCTAACCAGCAAAAATTAAACCAGCGCCTGTTCAATGATGAAGAAGAATTTTCCAAACTGGCTTACTTGAGTATTTATCCGGAAGATACGGTGAAACTCATGATGGCTGGAGAGATGGAATTATATGAGGATCTGCGTGACAAACTTTTGGTACAGAGTTCATTTGTTGCCTTGGACACTCGGACTGGAGCTATTCTGGCTATGGTTGGTGGCCGGCCGGATTATCCGGACCAGTTCAACCGCGCCACGCAGTCATTGCGTCAGCCAGGGTCCGTATTTAAGCCGTTTGTTTATACAACAGCCATTGATAACGGTGTCGCTGTCACAAAGCAATTACTGAATCAGCCTGTAGTTTTGAACATCCGCAATGCCGATGGTGAATGGGTGAAGTGGATGCCCCAAAATTATGATGGCACTACAGGTGGCCTCACTACCATACGTGAGGGACTACGCCGGTCCTTGAATTTGATTTCCGTGCGCATGATACAGGAGGTTGTTCCTGCACAGGCAGTTAAACAAACTGCCCGGCGCATGGGTATGTCTACTGACATACGCGCTGTAGATGCCATTGCCCTGGGAACATCAGAAGTGCATCTTTTGGAAATAGTCGCTGCTTACGGGACCTTTGCCAATAAAGGTGTTTATTGTAAACCCTTCGGCATCACTCGCATAGAAGACCGTTATGGAAATGTGCTGAAGGAATATTATCCCAAGAGAAAAGAAGTATTGAGTACGGAAACGTCCTACATAATGACCAACCTGCTGCAAACTGTTTTAGACCGGGGGACAGGTGGGAGTGTCCGCTGGAAATATCATTTTTATCATCCCGCAGCCGGTAAAACGGGGACAACTCAAGGCTGGACGGATGCCTGGTTTGTAGGCTATTCTCCTTATATTGCAGCAGGGGCGTGGTTTGGTGTAGATGATCCACAAGTGAGTTTAGGGCAGGGTTCAGATGGCAGCAAAGCTGCATTACCGGCATGGGCCAGATTCATGAAAGCCAGTCATGATACTTTGACGTATGGTCATTTAGAATTTGAACAACCGGAAAAAGTACTGGATATCAAAATCTGTCAAATCACGAAAGCATTACCTAGAAATCCATGTCCTCTTGAAACAGAAATATTTATTGCCGGCACAGAACCCGAAACACGTTGTTCTGTACATAAGAATTAATTATAAAATAGACTAATCTCTACCGGTTCAGGGCCAATACTGACCGCATTAGATATTTTTTCAACTCCAGATTTAAGTTTTTTCTCATTATTACAAAAACAGGTGAATAATTTTTCGCCAATCAGTACTTCGTCACCAACTTTTCGATGACATTCCAATCCGGCTGTTGAATCTAAAATATCATCTTTTTGCTTACGGCCACAACCCATGTCGACCAATCCCCACCCGATTTGAGTTGTATCCATCATTTGAATAATACCGTCCTTTTCAGCTTTGATAGTAGTTCCAAATTGTGGTCTATGTCGAACTGCGTTCAGGTCACCGCCTTGTGTTGAAACCATTTCTTCAAATTTTTCATAGGCAGTTCCATTTTCGATCAAATTCATTAATAATGCATTAGATTCATTTTCATCATTGGCTTTTCCAGATTGAATCATGATGGCTGAAGCCAATTTCATACATACTTCCATAGTGTCTTTTGGACCATTATTTTTTAAACAATCCATGCTTTCCTGTACTTCACACCACATACCTGCAAATCGGCCTAATGGTTGATTCATATTTGAATAAACAAGATCAGTTTTTACACCAAAATGTTCACCAATATTCTGAATCATCAACCCAAGCTTATGTCCTTCTTTTAGTGTGGGCATAAATGACCCATTTCCGATTTTAATATCCAGCACCAACCCCTGTATTCCTGAAGCAATTTTCTTGCTCATGATGGATCCGCAGATCAACGGAATGGAAGCAATGGTTCCCGTAATATCCCGTAATGCATAAATCTTGCCATCGGCCGGACAGATTTCATCTGACTGGGCCATGATCCCGCAGCCGACATTGTTTACCCAGTGCTGAAACTCATCTACCGCTACATCTGTTCTAAACCCTGGAATGGTCTCCAGTTTATCAATTGTACCGCCGGTGTGCCCCAAGCTCCGCCCGGAGATCATGGGAATTTTCAATCCGGCGGCGGCTAATAATGGTGCCAGGATCAATGAAACGTTGTCTCCCACACCGCCGGTGCTGTGCTTATCGCATACATATTCATCCACTTGGGAAAAATCCAACTGCTTGCCGGAACGGATCATGATATCCACCAAGGTGTAAATCTCATCCGAATTCATACCATGATCATATATAGAGCGCAACAATCCGGTCATAGTTGCGTCATCGATACGTCCCTGCACATAACCGTTGATGAAAGCATGAAGGTCTTCCGTTGGAATGGATCTGCCGCTATTTTTGGCGGCAATTATATCATTCGGATTCATTATCTGTTTCGGATTTTTGCCAGGGCCATTTGAATTCGATGGGTGCACGTTCACGAACAGAATGGAGGGTTAGGTAGCCGCCAAAAATGGACAGCAAAGCATTGGGTGTCCACATACCAATGATGGGAGAGACAATATTGCGATCGGCCATTTCTTCACCGCCGATCAGGAAAATATAATAAATAAGGAAAAAACCAAAACCGACTGTGATGGCTACAGTAAAGCCGCCGCGCTGTGAAAGTGTGCCCAAAGGTGCGCCCACCAGGACAAATAAAATACAGGCCACGGGCAGTGAAAATTTCTTATGAATTTCAACGGCATACTTATTCCAGCTTCTGGTATATGTTTCGAGGAGCCTGAATTCATTCTTGGCTTGCCGTTCCAAGCTGCGGATGCGTCGTTCCTTCAAGCGCAGCTTTGCTGCGGATAACGTAGTATCCTGTTGAATTTTTTCTTTATAGACATTCAGCATTTTTTGCGCTTCAGAAAAATTGCTCGGTAAAACATCGATACCAGTCACTTTTTTGATGGTACTTTGCAGACGCTCTTCCACCCGCTGCTTTCGTTCAGCATATTTCGTCTTTTTTTCCTGCATAAGTTCAATAGTCATTTCACGGTCGGAACGATTGGCTGTATCGCGGCGGTTGATCATGAGGTCATCTGCCGGGATGGTAATGACATGCTTTTCGAAATTGATGCGACGGTAATTGTTGAAATTTTCAAGGTCTAACTCATGAATCTCGCCATCATAAAGTGTAAGAATGATGGCATTGTCTAATGTTGACAGTTCGCCTGTTTCAGAATAAATGCTGGTTTGCACTTCCTTACTTGCTTTGCTGAAAATGCGGA
>CATMBH010000148.1:0-4385 GCA_950063985.1 uncultured Fidelibacterota bacterium | reverse complement strand
ACACCCAGTTAGAAAAGAATATAAATTACAGTTTCAAAGATTATACATATCTCTACCAGGCTTTTACTCACCGTTCAAAAAGCGCCAACCCTAAATATAACTACGAGCGACTGGAATTCCTTGGTGATGCTGTCATTGATATCATTGTCAGTGCAGAATTGATGAAGGAATTTCCGGAAGGTGATGAAGGTCTATTAACGCAAAAGCGTTCGGCTCTAGTGCAGCGTTCCTTCCTGGCTTCCATGGGTGCTACACTGAATCTTTTAAATCATTTTAATGTTGAACCCACCGTTAACCTGGAAAATGATAAAGTGGCCATCAAACAGCTGGCTAACCTCTTCGAATCATTGATTGGTGCTATTTACCTGGATGGCGGCATGAAACCTGCTCAAAACCTCATTAAGGATACGATCTGGCAGCACAGGCTAGAAGCATGGAAAACAGTGAATTTCAAGGGCTTACTTATTGAATACTGCCATACCAAGAATATTGAAAACCCCAAATTTCTTATTTCAGATGTCTCGGGGCCGGATCACCAAAAATTATTTGAGGTCCATGTTAAAATTGGAGCTGACATATTTCCGTCTGGAATTGGGATGGAAAAAAAGTCTGCTGAACAATCAGCAGCACAAAATGCCCTGGAAATTCTCCAGGTTTAAGCTTTTATCTCTTTGATCTGATCGCGGATCTTCGCCGCGCGTTCGTACTCTTCCCCATCAATTGCTTCTTGCAGTCTCTTTTCAAGGGAATTCAAAGAGGGAGCCCAGTCTGCGGATTCAAGAGCTTCCTTTTCTTCCGAACCAATAATATCGGGCAACATGGACGCTTCTGACATCACGTCTTCTTCAACCAAAATAGGCGCCTGCAAGCGTAAAGCAACTGCTAGGGCATCGCTGGGACGTGAATCGATTGACCGCTCGCCGATACCATCACCGCTGATTTCCAAACTTGCGAAAAATACACCTTCCTTCAACGTGGTTATCTTGACGGTTTTTAGTTTGCTGCCGATCCCTTTAATAATATTACCTATCAGATCATGGGTCAATGGACGGGGTGTTTCCATATACTCCAAAGCCAAGGCAATGGACTGTGCTTCAAAGGCACCTACAATGACAGGTAGTCGGCGTTCGCCATCGATTTCTTTGAGGATAACAGCATAGCTGCGGCTGGGAGGATGGAATGAAATCTTATTGACTTTTACTGCGATCATATGTGGATAACCCTTATGGAAATATAGACTGTGAATTTAGCCATGTACAATACCTTTATTTTATTTTGATGATAATTCTTCTTTTAATAGCATGATGGGAACAACCGGCGAGGGATCTGTACCATGGAGAATAGCGCACCAATAACTCACCCAGTCGCCGAAGTGGATCAGGTGCAGGAGTCTGACTCTTACTGATGAGCCTGCTACTGCAATAACATGCTGGTTATTATTCTTCTTACCAATAATGCGCTTGGTGATCTTCTGCCTTAATTGTACCCGATCATGATCATTGCCGTCGGTGAGCCAAAGCACACTCATGTTATCAAACAGTTCAGCATTGTTTTCCCAGCCTGCGATTTCATTATGGTTCATTTCCGGTAATTCATTATGATAAGCCAGCATATCCGCATTTTCACAGAACTGTCCTTTCCAGCGTAGTGCCGCAACTGCCGTGCTGTCTGATGTACCATAAATAATGGGCAAAGTTTTATAAATTGATGCAGCTAATGCATATGTCAGGTTGGCTGCATCTTCCTTTGCGTATTCATCCCGGTGCACGCGAAGTAATTTTACTGTATCTGAAATATCATTAAAAATGGAATCACCGATCAATCCTTGAGCCCTGAGCAGAAACAACATGGGGACGATTGAAAAAGCCAACGCAGCCCGGGGCTGCTGTCCGGCAGGGATTGCAATGATATCACAGTTGTCAGTTTTCAATTTTTCTGTTAATAATCCGCCTGTGGAAATACCGCAGATATTTGCACCTTTTGCATTAGCATCTGCGAAAGCTGAAAGTGTTTCTTCTGTATTTCCTGAATAAGACGAACAGATGACAAGTGTATGCTCATTCACCCAATTGGGTAAATTATAATTACGGTTTACAAGAAAGGGTACATTCAATTCAGCAGCTAAAAGGGCTCGGCATACATCACCGCCGATGGCAGATCCGCCCATGCCGGCCACGACAACATTTTGAATTGCATTAAAGGTAGTGTTTACAAAGAAATTTTTACCAATTACTACTGCCTGTTCTAATTGGTCAGGAAAATCATAGATGGCTTTAGCCATATGTTCTGCATCGAGTGATTGTTTGTTCATTAATGTGTCCTGTTTAATACAAAATCTGTGAATTGCTCCATGGTTTTCTTGTGTTCACCTGTGAATACGGATAAGGAATCCTGTGCCCTGGCAATATAGTCGTGGCTCATTGCTCTGGCCCTTTCATCCACTCCTGTTTCAAGGAAAAATTCCCGCATTCGTTCCCGTTTTGTAGAAATGTCTGCATCGCTATTGCTAATTTCATCCCAGCCATTGTGTTTTCTGGCCAGAATTGTCAATACAGTTTGTTTATCAGCAACGATATCGCTGTCCAGGCTTTTACCCAGATTTTCCTGATAACTGAATATTTCCAGTATATCATCCTGGACTTGAAACGCCCGTCCGAGATTGATCCCATAGTTCCGTAATTCAGCGCATACATCTTTTGATTGACCACCAAGAATACCACCCAATTCAGCACAGAGGCACAACAGAGCACCCGTTTTCCTGCCAATCATGTCCAGGTATTGATCCAGCGTTGTGGAGGCATCCCCTTCAAACTGGAGGTCAAAGGCCTGCCCTTCACATACGGTTAATGATGCTTTATTATATGCCTGAAAAGCAACCGTTGTATTCGCCTGCACTTGGCCGATTATGAGTTGCCCCAATGTAAAAATGCTATCTCCAACAAGAATGGCCGCTTCTTTTCCATATTTCTCATGGACAGATAATTTGCCGTGGCGTGTATCATCATCGTCCATAATATCATCATGGACCAGGGTAAAATTATGCAACAGCTCAACAGCCAGACCGGCGTGCATGAGATCTTCGGGATCAGCATCAAATCCACGACCAGACAAATGCACCAGTATGGGGCGTAAGCGCTTGCCTCGGCCTGTTAATACATAGCGGATTGGATCGTATAAATACGCCGGTTCTTGAGGAATATCCAGCTTGCCTAGATGGCGGTCTGTTTCCGAGCGGATGAAGTCCAGCAGCTCGGTGAATGATTTAGTGGCCGGCATCGAGCTTTAATGTGCCTATTTCCTGGAGCTTATTCATGACCAATGCTTCGATCTCTTTCATGCGTTCTTGAGTGTTGGCTTCAAAACGGCAGACGATCACCGGTTGTGTATTGGATGATCTTACCAGACCCCAGCCATCACCAAAACGAATCCGGACGCCATCCACCGTGATGCAGTCATAATTAGCGGTGAAATATTCCACGGCTTCTTTGGCAATTCGGAATTTTTCTTCATCGTTTTCTGCTTCCAGGCGCAGCTCGGGGGTAGAGTAATATTTAGGAAGTTCAGCAACCATTTCCGAAAGTTTTTGATCGCTTCTACTCAACATCTGCACTGCGCGGGCGGCCACGTAAATGGCATCGTCATAGCCAAAATAATCGTCAGCGAAAAAGATATGCCCGCTCATTTCACCACCAAAAGGGCAGCCCAGTTCATGCATCTTCTGCTTGATGAGCGAGTGGCCGGTTTTCCACATGATCGGCCGACCGCCAGCTTCTGAAATGACTCCTGCCAAGCGCCGACTGCATTTGACGTCATAGAGCACATCGGCGCCCGGGATACGCGAAACCACATCACGGGCAAACAGCATCAGCAAACGATCCGGCCAGATGATCTTGCCGGTGTTGGTGACCACGCCCAGGCGATCACCGTCGCCATCGAACGCCAGACCAATGTCGGCCTTCTCTTCTTTTACCCGAGCGATCAAGTCGGCCAGGTTTGCCGGCTTGCCCGGATCCGGGTGGTGATTCGGGAAATCGCCATCGACCTCGCAGTACAGCGGCACCACTTCACAACCGAGTTCTTCGACCAGCATCGGTGCCAGCTCACCAGCGATGCCATTACCGGCATCCACCACCACCTTCAGCGGGGCTGCCACGGCTATATCGCCAACGATTCGATCCAGGTAGGCCCGACGGACGTCTTCCGACGACTGACCGCCCTGGCCACTGGCAAAATCGGCAGCCTGGGTTCGCTGGTACAGTTTCTGGATGGCATCCCCGGACAGGGTTTCGCCGCCCAGCATGATCTTAAGGCCATTGTAATTGGCCGGATTGTGGCTGCCGGTCACCATCACCCCGGAGCCGGTCTGAAGCTCGTGGGGGGCAAAA
>CATMBH010000147.1:0-4402 GCA_950063985.1 uncultured Fidelibacterota bacterium | reverse complement strand
TATAATCCCTTCATCAGATTTTTGAACATTCTTTTCACCTAATTCATTATCATAACCTTCCGGCCGTATTGTCAGGCTTTGTATAGGAATGGTCAGCACATCCTCCCGGATATCTGTAATAATGTTTGTATTGGCACTCATGCCAGGGCGGATCTTGGGATGAACATCCAGCATGCGTACTTTAACTTTAAAATTTGTTACCTGTTCCTGAGTACCAAAGTTGGATGTTTCCGCCACATGGGCAATTTCACTTACGATACCGTAGAACATGGTATCCTGAAAAGCATCAACTTCAATTTCTGTCGTATCTCCCAGTGAAATTGATACAACATCATTTTCATTCACATCCGCTACAACTTCCATTTTGGTAAGGTCAGCAATGGTCATCAGTGCTGTCGCCTGGAACATGCTGCCAACTGCCATTTCACCAACTTCAATATTTATCCTAGTGACAATTCCATTTGATGGGGCAGTCATTTTCAATTTCGATAATTCATCTTCCCGGGAACTTAACGCTGCTTTGGCTTGCCTTAATTGGTTGACGGTCAATTCATGTTGCGCAGTGATAGATTCCAGTTCCTGTTCAGAGATCAGTTTTTGCTTGTAGAGTGACTCCATACGTTTTTTCTGGGCTTCCACCTGTTTCAAGCTTGCCTTTGCTGAATTCACTGAAGAACGGGCCTGGTCTGTGGCTGCTAAATGCTGTTTTGCATCCAGCGTAATCAGCAACTGTCCGGCTTTAACATGATCGCCTTCCTTAACGGTGATTTTTGTCACCCATGCTGAAGTCGTAGCACTGATCTTAATTTCTCTTACCGGCTGTATTTTGCCGCTGGCATTGACCTTGTGGATGACTGTTCCTCTTTGGACTTCTTCTATTTCTACATTGATAGCACTGTCATCTTTACGAAAAACATTTGCAGCAATAATAATGACAACTAATATCACAACTCCGCTGATAATTAATATTTTTTTCTTATTTTTTTTCATTGACAAAAGTTACTCCTGGTTATCTGTAATCTTGATCAAGTGTCCCTAATAATGCTCTCAGTTGAGCTTCTTGAGTTCTGGCATCGTATTTAATGCTGACCAATGAACTCCTGGCTTGACTGACAGAAACTTGGGCATCCAACACTTCTAAAATGGTCGACGATCCAAGACTGTACCGTTCCTGGACCAAATTCAAATCTTCTTCAGCGGAGGCTAGAACCTGCTCGCTGATAGGTATAAGCTCCTGATAATTTTCCAGAGCATTGATCAAATTCCCCAACTGTACTTGTAAATTATGTTTCTGGGTTAAATAATCATATTGCTGCTTGCGGACGTTCAATTCTGCCTGCTGCTGTTTTGTGGATAAACTATACCCGGTGAAAATAGGCACAGATAATGATAATGATACACTCGAAGACCAATCGTCTAATTGGGTCATACTGTCAAATTCATCGGAAGTTGTTCCATAGCTCAGCGATGCACTCAAATTGGGTAAACGTGTACCAATTAAAATTTTACGATTCAATTCTGCTCCGGAAATTTGCGACCGGTACACAAACAATGTTGGGTTATACTCTACCATTTCTGAAACAGACTGTTCTAATTCCGGTACAGGAAGAAGAGGCTGACCCAAATCTGTGATTTCAAAATAAACATCGCTGCCCATCAGACCCAAGCTATTGCGGAGGGCAAGCTTTGCATTACGCAAATTAGTTTCTTGGATCAGCACATCTGATTGTGCTCTTCCTTGCAGAACCTGTGTTTTTAATAAATCCGTTTTCTTTACTGCTCCCAGTTCAAATTGCGTCTTCACCAAACTCACCTGCTGGCGGGCCAGGTTCAAGTTCTTCTTGGCAACTTCCAACAGCTGTTGAGCTTTCAACCGTTGGTAGAAAGACTGGTGAACATTCAGTATTACATTGATCTCTTGCTGACGGGCAAGTTGTTGAGTGATAATAAGGGAATTATTCGCTGACCTGATCTGGTTCAGCCACTGACCGCCATCATAGATGGGTTGTCTGAGTGAAAATGACGATCCAAACGTATTTGACACGCCACCGTAAGGAGATGAAAATAAAAAAGTAGAATCCATCAACTCAATCTCCGATAAAATACTGCCTGTTGGTGAATGAGTTTCACTCCATGAATTACCATAACTAATCGTGGGCAGAATATTACTTAAAGAACCTCTAGCTCCTGCTGCTGCAGACTGCACATCCAAGGCTGCAGATTTTAATGACTCTTTATTTAGTAGTGCAATTTCAATGCATTTTTCCAGAGAATAGATCTGTGCATCAAGGCGTACAAAGACTAAGAAACAGTAAAAATATAATATTATTTTCATGAATTAGGTAAATAGTGACCCAATAAATGAGAAAAAGGTTGTCTGCATTATCCAATAAATCCCTAAAGCAATCATAAATGGTTTTACCTCCCTACGATATAAAACACTCATACCAATGGCAAGAACGATTATTCGCCAGAAGGCAAAAAGATCCATGCCGCTCATAAAATTATATAGAAAACTTCCCTCTTCCCCAATCCCCAATAAGCCCAATCCAGTATGGATATTAACTCGCCATTGTGAAATCATAAGTGGGATTTTAACCAGCGCTTCTAAAATAGTGATCATATATGTATAAGATGTCATAACAAGAATACTACCGTATGACGATTTTCCGCCAAAAAAGAAATTGCCAATAATCATAATCATCAAAGACATGAGTAAAATTCGCACAGGTGTAGATAAGGCGCCGGTGGCATAACCGATCAGTACCATTCCTGTTGATGGTTCTATTATGCTTTCCAAGCTTTCAGCTAAAATTTCTTCTTTTTGATCATCCGCTATCTGTGAACTACCCATGATGTACTTTTCAGTTTGCTGGATCTGTACTTCTGTCAGTAATTCTCCCAAGGCTACCATACTTGCTAGCCCGACAACTGTTGTTATGATGATAGGTAAAATTGAATCTTTCCAATTATTCCGTTCGTCCAATGAAGTAAATACATCTCTCGGTTCTAAAAAAACATTAATAAGATTATTCATAAACGACGTCCCGTGTTAATCAGATAAAATTTCATCTTTAATTTTGAACATGTATTCTTTGGCTGCTTCATATTCATTTTCTATATCTCCATTTAAGATCGCTTCCTCAATTGCCTGTTTAATTTTTCCAACTTCTTTGCCTTCAGACAGCCCACACGATTCCATAATTTCCTTGCCTCGTACCGGAGATTGAAATGCTCGCAATGCATCTCTTTCCTCCACGTTTGACATTTTCGATTCCACAATTTCAAAATTCTGTAAATATTTTTTAACCCGGTTTGGGTTGCGTGTAGTGATGTCTGCCCGACATAAGGTCATAAGATCATCAAGTTCATCCCCAGCAGCGACTATGACCCTGCGAATAGCAGAATCGGACACTTCATTATTGACGATAGCGATGGGCCTTAAATGCAGTAATGTTAGTTTTTTCAGATAATCCCTTAATTCATTAGGCAGTTTCAAATATTTCGCCACTTTATTCAAGATCCGTTCGCCCACAGCGTCATGACCGTGAAAGGTATAACCTTTCTTGCTGTCAACTTTGCGCGTTTTGGGTTTGGCGATGTCATGAACCAAGGCCGCGAAACGCAATTTCATCTTATCTGAAAGCTGGGCGGCGTTATCAACTACCTGCATGGTATGATAGAAAATATCTTTATGGTGCCATTCCTTGGTTTGTTCTAATCCGTACATATCATTGATCTCCGGAAATACATATTTCATTAAGCCTGTTTTTTGCAGAATTATCAGTCCAATGGAAGGCTTGTTTGTTGAAAGGATTTTTATCAGTTCCGCTGTAACGCGTTCTTGAGATACAATGCTGATGCGTTGAGCCTGTTCATGAATTGCATTGAAACACTGTTCATCGATGGTAAAATCCAAGGCGGCAGCAAAATACGCAGCGCGCATCATGCGCAATGGATCTTCACTGAATGTTTCATTGGGATTCAGAGGTGTTTTTAACAGTTTAGCTTTTAAATCTGAAATTCCTCCGTAAGGATCGTTCAATTCTCCAAATCGATCAGGATGAAGATCCACTGCCAGTGCATTTACCGTAAAATCACGGCGCAGTAAATCTCCCTGCAGATCCGTATACACAACTTTTTTGGGTTTGCGCGATCCTTTTTCATAGGATTCAGACCTTGCCGCGGCAACTTCAATGGGAATTGCTTTGTATGGAATTTTGGCAGTGGAAAATTTTGGGAACGGGACAATTTTCTTTACCTTTAATTTTTTCGCCAGTGCTTCAGCAAACTCCACGCCATCACACACAACCATAAAGTCGATCTCTTTCAATGTCCGCCCAAGAAAAAGATCACGGACATAACCGCCCACAACATAGATATCATGTCCGCGCTCAACGCC
>CATMBH010000146.1:0-4413 GCA_950063985.1 uncultured Fidelibacterota bacterium | reverse complement strand
TGAAGAATATTAAAAAAAGACCAGGCAGAATCCCAGAATTCTGGGATTCGATTTACAGACCAATCATGGAGATCATGATAATTCTCAAGATTTAGCCCATGTCTGTCATTTATGAATTCTTTAAATTCGAACATCTGCGAGCCTTGAATTTGCTCTACAGAAGGTTGCCACATGATTTTTTTCATCTGTAATCAGTTTAATTAACAGCGAAAAATAACAGACTTTAACCACATAAACAGCATACGATTCTGTAAATGAAAATTGCATTCTTAACTGCAGGCGGACTTGCACCTTGCCTTTCGGCGTCCATCGGCGCACTGATAAAGGAATACCATGCCAAGGAACCGGACGCCGATCTTATTGGATACATAAATGGCTATCGCGGATTGTTGTTGGGAAATTCAATTTCATTTCCTGATAATGCCCATGAATACGCGGATACTTTGATGCAATACGGCGGCAGTCCGATCGGCAACAGCAGAGTTAAACTCACGAATTTGGAGAGTTGCGTAAAAAATGGTTATGTGAAAAAAGGGGAAAACCCAGTTGCAGTTGCCGCAGAACGGCTGCAATCGGATGGGGTAGATATTCTGCATACCATCGGCGGTGATGATACAAATACCATGGCATCAGAATTAGCAAACTATCTTTTGGATAATGGTCATTATTTGACTGTTGTAGGTTTACCAAAAACAGTGGATAATGATGTATATCCTATTGCCCGTTCACTCGGAGCTGATACAGCTGCTGAACAGGGAGCTGTCTTTTTTGAAAATATTGCCAATGAGAATACAACCAGCACTCGCCAGCTGCTGATTCATGAAGTGATGGGCCGTTATTGCGGCTGGCTCACAGCAGCAACAGCTCAAAAGTATCGTGATAGATTAAATAAAAAAACATTTATTAATAGTATGCTGATTACGAAAGAACGCTGGAATATAGATGCCGTGTATATTCCGGAGGAAGAATTGGATTTTGATGCTGAATGCGAACGCTTGAATAAACGCATGGATGAAAAAGATGGTGTAAATATTTTTTTGAGTGAGGGCGCCGGCGTGAAAGCTATCGTGAAGGAAATGGAAGCAAATGGTGAAAAAGTACCCAAAGACGACTTTGGACACGTTAGGCTGGATGAGATCAACCCCGGACAGTGGTTTGCCGAGCAGTTCAAGATGAAATTGAATGCCGAAAAAGTTCTGGTGCAGAAAAGCGGATATTTTGCACGCTCAGCTGCCCCCAATGCGTATGATATTGATTTGATCATGCGCTCTGCATCCTTCGCCAGTGACTGCGCATTGGAAGGAAAAAGCGGCGTAGCGGGTTTGGATGAGGATAACCAAAATGAAATGGGACTCATCGATTTTAATAGAATTAAAGGCGGTAAACCTTTCGATACCAGTAAAAATTGGTATCAACAATTGAGACAAGATATAAACCAATAAATAGAGGAAAATATGGAATTGAATTCATTACAGGATATTGCTGAAGCAATGGTCACTCCCGGTAAAGGAATTCTGGCTGCAGATGAAAGTACACCTACATGCACAAAACGCTTCGAAAGCATCAGTGTAGAAAGCACATCAGAATCCAGGAATGCATATCGGGATATGTTGTTCACAGCAAAGGGAATGGAAGAATACATTAGCGGTGTCATTATGTTTGATGAAACGCTGCGCCAGTCAACAGTGGATGGGGCTCTGCTGTTCCCCGAACATTTATCAGCGTTGAAAATTGTTCCTGGAATCAAAGTAGATATGGGAGCCAAAGCCTTAGCCAATTCACCTGATGAAAAAATAACCGACGGATTGGACGGTTTACGCGACCGTTTAATAGAATATTATGGAATGGGTGCTCGATTCGCCAAATGGCGTGCAGTGATTACCATAGGTGAACATATTCCAACCCACTATTGTATTGCCACCAATGCCCATGCATTGGCACGTTATGCCGCACTGTGCCAGGAACAGGGTATAGTGCCTATCGTGGAACCGGAAATTTTAATGGACGGAACGCACACCATTGAAGAGAGCTATGACCTCACCATTGAGACCCTTCATACCGTATTTTATGAACTGGCTTCACAAGGCGTGCAATTGGATGGCATGGTTCTCAAACCCAACATGGTTTTATCAGGATATGATTGTGCAACGCAGGCATCTGTAGAGCAGGTGGCCAGCATGACAGTGGACTGTTTTATGAATACAGTTCCGGCAGCAGTTCCGGGGGTTGCATTTTTATCCGGCGGACAAAGTGATGAACTTGCTACGGCTCATCTCAATGCCATGAATCAAATTGATGGAAAACCATGGAATCTTACATTTTCGTACGGCCGAGCCTTGCAGGCTCCAGCTTTAAAAGCCTGGGGTGGAAGTGCGGATAATGTTCCTGCGGCTCAGGAAGCATTACTTAAAAGAGCCAAACTGAATAGCCTGGCTACGCTGGGTCAGTATGCGGAGGAAATGGAGTAATTTTCTAAAACGAAAATTTCATACCCACTATATTAGTGGGTTCCCATTTTTCATCTTTCAGATCGTTTTGCTGCATGTAATACATTGCAGCCATCATGAATGAGATACTCTTTATTTCGCAGCCAACGAAAAAACGGTTGCGGTTTAAATCACTTTCTTCCATTTCATAAAGGGGTTAACCGCAAGATTGGCATTATAATATTTGGAATCATGAGATACTTCTTCCCCAAGCCACTCTGGTAATTCGATAGGTTGATCTTCCTGTTCCAGCTCAACCTCAGCAACAACCAGCCCGCTATTTTCCCCAAGAAATACGTCAATTTCCCATTTTTGACCAAATGAACAAATTGTAAAGCGAATTTTCTCGATGAGGGGTTTCATACACAGATTCTCTAGTAAGATCTTGGCGTCATCTACTGGGATTTCATATTCATACTCAATGCGAGTTAATTTAGTTTTAAGTGCTTTAATGGTCAGCCATGCTTTGTTATCCATGATGCGCACACGAACCACTCTCTGTTCATCTGCACTAATGTAACCTTGAATACAATGCATGCCTGAATCAGGGCGCGGCCAGTCTTCCTGCACTAGAAATTTTCGTTCGATTTCTAATTTCATTTTTTCCATATTCCGATAAGTACTGCTGAAATTATTATACCCGGATAAAAAGGTTCAATAGCCCCGGGATAATGACCAGTGAGATGTCCATACATAAACCATGAAATAGCTGTAATGACCGGCAATATCATAGTTGGTATTATTTTACCTGCATTTAATCTAGTTTCGGTGAACGTCATTAAAAAGGGCAGCAGAATACCCGGTACAATGATTGAACCAATGACATACCAGAGCCGCACAATGGAAGGTATACTGATGGCCAGCAATACAGCTATAATGGCCATGACAACCAATCCTTTGCGGATATATTCAGTTTCGTTCCCTTGTTCTTCTTTTTGCTGAATCCTTAAAAGAATATCACGGCCGAATGTGATGGCAGAGATCAGCCCATTGGAGTCAATGGTTGACATAATTGTAGAAAATAATCCCACCAGAAAAATGCCATAAACAAAAGGAGGTAAAATACGCGAGGCCAGCTCAGGATAGGCCATAGCCGCATCTTGATTGGGAAATAATGCCACAGCATAAAGGCCCGTTGTAATGGTGAGGATGTCGAAAATAAACCAAAAGCCAATAGAGATCAGAATTCCTTTTTTTGCTATTTCGGGAGAACTGGCAGCTGCGGTGCGTTGATAAAAGCCGGGATCGATGAATGTCCACATGGCAATAAAAAACCAAACAAGGATATATTGGATTGAATTTCCGCCAGTGGGGTCAAAATAACGTTCCGGTAAAGCTGATATAAGTGAAATTGGGGCATCACTCAAACCCCAGGTAAAAACAAGTAATAAAATAAATCCAACAAACATGAACACAAATTGCAGAATGTCTGTACGCACGACAGATCGAAATCCGCCAAACCAGATATAGATCAGGCTTATTCCTGTTGAAATAAGAATTGCTGGTTGCAATGACCAGCCAATTGTATGCGTTAATAATAATCCGAGACTCAAAATATATGGCGCTGGGGATGCTAGAATAAGGATCAGCATCGCGCTGACGATTCCGGCACTATGACCAAAATGGTGCTTGAAGTGGTCAGGGATGGAGCGGTGTGGAAGATGTCGAATGCGAGGTGCAAGAAAAAAAGCGAACAGCAATCCAAATACATAATAGGGCAAGGCAAAAATGAACCAAGTTTGGATGCCGTAATTATATGTGTTTTCGCCAACTCCCAATATACCGCCGTACCATGTTGCAACAAGCGTAGCCACAAACCCAGGCAGGCTTAATTTTCGTCCCGCCAGGATAAAATCTTTTCCATCTTCTTTTTTTGATGATCAATAAAAACCCAGCCAGAGCAGCAGGACAACGTATCCGCCAATAG
>CATMBH010000145.1:0-4415 GCA_950063985.1 uncultured Fidelibacterota bacterium | reverse complement strand
ATCGAAAGTGTTAATGTATATTGCGCCGCTGGTTCATCGCCCAAATGGCTGGGCACGGTAACTGAGATATTTACAGGAACATTCTGTCGTTCTCCTGTGTCTGCGGCGGCACGAACTGCTTCCTGCACTTTAAGTCCATCATTACAGGTAAAATATGCATCTCCTTCCACCAGCTTTAGATAATCGGCATGAACATCCTTAAAAATAAGAATAATCTTTTTTCCCGTTTTCTCAATGTGCCGCATTGTCAGAAAACCACCGGCCAGGTCCGCGCCAATGGTGAGAGCACCGATATACATAGAATACACATGATTTTTGACACGGCGTTTACAAGGAATGCACACTACACATTTCTCATCATTGAGTTCGTGGATTTTAGGACGGCAAAAGAATATCAACGGAATTTTGAAAAAACCTAAAGCCCATAACGTACGATTAGTTTGCACAAGCGTGGAAAATCTCATATTAATTCAATTTGGAAGCGATCCACTTGTCTATTTGATCTTCAAGGATGTTCAAGGGTAAACGGCCATTGGTAAGAACAACATCGTGATATTCGCGGATATCAAAGGCCTTACCCAGTTTATCCCTGGCTTTCTCGCGGAGTTCCAGAATTTTCAGCATACCTATCTTGTACCCTGTGGCTTGTCCAGCCATAACAATGTGGCGCTCCACCATTTTGACGGCATCTGCTTCTACGTTGGGAGTATTCTGCACATAATAATCGATTCCCTGTTCGCGGGTCCATTTCTTGGCGTGAATACCCGTATCAACTACCAGCCGGCAGGCCCGCCAGAGTTCCATGGCCAAGCGACCAAAATCTGAATATGGATCCGTATAAAAACCCATTTCCTTTGGGATATATTCGCTGTAAAGGGCCCAGCCTTCGCCATAGGCTGTGTACCAGCCGAACTTGCGGAACATAGGAATGTCCTTTAATTCCTGGGAAATGGCGATTTGCATGTGGTGCCCGGGAATTCCCTCATGAAAAGCCAAAGCTTCCATCTGATATTTCGGGATCGCTTTCATGTCATAGGTATTAACGTAATACGTCCCGGGGCGTGAACCGTCCAGTGCCGGGCTCTGATAAAATGCTTTTCCTGCAGATTCTTCCCTGAATGCTTCCACAGGCTTAACAACAATTTCTGCTTTTGGTTTGGTAATAAAAAGCTGATCCAGTTCTGCCTGCATGGCATCGACGATGCGGGTAGCCTCTGCGACATACTCTGCCCGGCCCTGATCTGAATCTGCATAAAATTGGCTATCATCATTATTAACATATACAAAGAATTCCTGCAGCGCTCCCTCAAAACCAACTTGCTGCATAATATTTCGCATTTCAGCATGAATACGATCAACTTCTTGCAAACCAATATTATGGATCTCTTCAGCAGTCAGATCTGTTGTAGTAATGGCTGCTAATCGAGCATTATAAAAACTTTTTCCATCTGGAAAATCCCATACACCATCTGTTGGGGAGGCTTCTTTTTGTAACTCTTTAATGTAGGCAATGATATCTTCATACGCTGGTTTTACATGCTTTAACAATGCCTGTTTGGCCTGGATCAATAACCGTTCCCTTTCACGAGATTTTATATCCAATGCATTAACCTTTTTAGTAAAGTCTTCCAGGAGCGTGCTGGGAATGCCCGTGTTTTCAAAGGGCTCATTGGAGATCACATTGCGGCAGTCCCTGAGCACATGAGGAAAAACAAATTCCGGTGGAATGATGCCCATTGCACGTCTTTTTTCCAAACCAATGAGCACATGCTTAAAAAGTGTTTGAGATCGGCGCAACCGGCTTATGTAATCCTGGGCGTCGCTAATATTATCCACTTTGTGCAGGCTGATAAGGTCTGCCGGCACTCCAGACTGCAGCCCGTGCATCTGGTTAAATGGATAATTGTGATAGCGGTATTTATAGTTGGCTATGTTACGCTCAAGCTCATACACGAAAAGGTCATAACTTAATTGTGTCTGTGTATCCAGCTTTTTGTAATCAATATTATTTTTCAGCCAGCGCAGTTCATTTTTGGTGCGTGAAAAATTGACTCTTGTTGCCCGCTCGGAATTATCATCCCAGTGGCCCTGGTCTTCCTTGATTCCCAGCCACATTTTGAATTCCGGACTGCGGTCCAGGCGTTCTTGAAAGATCTTTTCAAAATAAGCATTGGCTTTTTCAGACTCATTATTTTCCTGACGATTTAACGAAGCTTTATTGGGATTGAGAAAGATCATCCCAACAACTATTATAAATAATATTACAATTCCATTGCGTTCATTCATGCTGTCTCCCTGTTATAAAAAATTTTAAAAATTTTGCCCGGGAATGTAAACAAAAAATCCCCGTCCTGTAAATCAGAACGGGGATTTTCTCATTAATTCTAGTTAATGAGTATTACTGTTTTGTGAAATCAGTATACAAGCAGGATGCTTCATACCAATCATTTCCTGCATCCTGGCAAGATGTTGAATCTGTATGGCTTGTTTCTTCATACGTATATGGATCTTCACAATATGCATCCTCCTGATCTGTCATTGAAAATGAATTTCCATCGGAAGCCATCGTAATGCTAAAATCTTCGCCATCAACGGAGAGAGAGCCCTCATCATTTTCATCCCATGTTCCAGTTTCTGTTTCAGAATAGCCCAACACTGAGAATATTATTTCATAAGTGCCATCTTCATTTACAGTTAATGTCTGTGAAAATCCAAATGCCTGAGCAAAAGCCCAATCAGTGGAATCTAAACTGCCGGTACAGTCAGAATTTTCATATTCACCAATGAATGTAACATCCCAAGTGCCTACAAAGGCTGATACTTCTTTTTCTTCTTTTTCATCTTCACAGCTGATGAAGATCAAGAGTGGTATGAGCAGTAATAGTACTTTTTTCATTTTATCTCCTTTATTAAACAATCCTTAATGTTTTTAAACCTAATTAATCTGTTTTAATCTCAAACAAAAAATATAAAAAATAAATGGTGCCACAATCCAGACCGCTTGAGGGATCAGTGTATAGCCCACTTCTGTAGCAGAGCCCGGTAAAGGTGGAATAATCACTGGATTCCAAGACAATGGCTCATAGACCCAAACGCGGCCATTAAAGAGATATTCCACCAGCAGTTCCTGGAAGATCCCCCATGACAGCATGATTCCCAATGCATTCCAAGAAAAGCGGTAAAAATGAGGTCCTTGGAGATATTTTAAACAGAAATACACGCCCACCATGAATAATCCGCCATCCCAAATGGAATGACTCAATTTCCGGGGCCAGCCGCCCAACCCAAAGGGCCATTCTTTGACCGAATGGAGAAATTCAGGTCCCAAAAACAGGAAAGTGAACTCCCACGTGGAGCCGATCAGGCATCCTATCCAGAAAAGTTTATAATAATAAGTTGAAAGTTTTCCACTTTTGTAAGTATTTGTGAAACCAATGACCATAGCCATGGCAATGGAAAAATCAGATACAAGAATAAAATAGTCAAAGGCGATCAATTGACCTTCTTCTTGTAGATCAAGCTTGCCTTGTTATAAAAAAAAATTACTCTTTAAATCTGTTCAGTTAACTAAGTTTGAATACTTTGTCTTTGCGGCGGGTTTTGTCACTGACCTGAACACCAATACTGTCGCCTTTCTTGGCGCTTTCAACAGCATCATGCTCGATCTGCATGGATTTAACTTCTTCTTTTAAATCAGTGGTATGTCCCTTAATATGAATTGTATCGCCGACACTTAATTTACCTGCAGTAATTTCAATGGCAGCAACCGATATCTGCCCAAAATATTTAGAAACATATCCAATTTCCTGTTCCTTCATGGCTAACTCCAAGTTTGATTTACTTGAATGTACTCATCGAACTGGATAAAGTCAATTAAAGAGCTAATTTAAAAGACTATCAATGTACTGTTTAATACATCATTTAATACAATATCCCGCAAAAACAAAATACCACGCTACTTGGTGGGGTTCTTGCTTAAATCCTATCCTTTTGGGTAGGGGTTATTTCAACAGCACCATTTTCTTGGTCTGTATATATTCCCCAGCTTGTATTTTGTAAAGGTAAACCCCCGCACTCACTGGTTTGCCGTAGTCATTGGTAGCATTCCAGATAACTGATTTATATCCAGCATCCTGGGTTTGGTTTACCAGCGTTCTGACCTGTCTGCTCAGCAAGTCGTAAATGATGATATTTACAGTAGCCTGTTCTGGCAGGTCGTAACGCAGAGTTGTGATTGGGTTGAAAGGATTAGGGTAGGCAGGATATAAAGTGAATTGATGCGGAATTGATGTATCCATTTCGATAAATAAAACATCAGAATACATGTTAAAAAATGTAAGAACCCGCTCATTATAATCAGCGAAAAAGGAGTGGTCCGCCGTCATAACCTTGATTTGATCTAAAACGTGACGAAC
>CATMBH010000144.1:0-4419 GCA_950063985.1 uncultured Fidelibacterota bacterium | reverse complement strand
GATAATGATGGTAAAGGAGCAGCCTTTTCACCAACCGACTTGGCGGCTACATCTCTGGCAACGTGTATGCTGACCATCATGGGTATCGCCGCCCGAAATAGAGATATCGATATGAAAGGAACAATGGCCAACGTAACAAAGTCCATGGCAGCTGACCCCCGACGTATCAGTGAAATTCAGATCAATATTACATTCCCCGAGCATTTATCGGCAAAGGAACGGACGATACTGAAACGCTCTGCCGCCCATTGTCCGGTGGGGAATAGTTTGAGCGCAGATTTGATTGAGGCAGTGAATTTTTCATAGATAACATTTTTCGTCATTGTTCTGATTTATAACGGCGATTAAGTTTCATCCTTCAAAATGGCCTCGGAATTCATATTAGCTCCCTCCATTTTATCTGCTGACTTTTCCGAACTCGGCGAGGCTCTGCAACTCTGCGCTGAAGGCGGCGCCCACTATATTCACGTGGACGTTATGGATAACCAGTTCGTTCCCAATCTCACCATTGGTCCGCCGGTTGTGAAGTCTTTGCGGCCCCTTACTCAAAAATATATGGATATCCATATGATGGTCATTGAACCGGAAAAGCTGGTGGAACCCTTTGCCAAAGCCGGGGCCGATGGCATCACATTTCATATTGAAGCAGCGGAAAAACCCCAGGAAGTTATCGACCTAATCAGAGCATCGGGAAAAGATGTGGGTTTATCATTAAAACCAAAGACACCGGTGTCAAACATCGTTCCTTTTCTGGACCAGATCGACCTGGTGCTAGTTATGAGCGTAGAGCCGGGTTTTGGGGGACAAGGTTATGTTGATGGCTCAACTGAACGTGTTGCGGAGATCAAGCAATTGCTCATTGAAAAATGCCTTCAGGATCGAATCAAGATTGAAGTGGATGGCGGTATAAAACTGCACAATGCCAAAGAAGTGCTAGATGCGGGAGCAGATATTTTAGTAGTAGGCTCGGAAGTTTTCAAAGCCAGGGATCCGGTGGGTATGATGAGATCCTTTTACGAATTAGCAAATTCATGAGGTCCTATACAGAATTAGACACATTTGATTCCTGGTCTTTAGAAGAAAAAGATCAGTTTACTTTAAGTGTTATCAAGTGCCTTATACTTGATGCCGTACGCAAAGCCAATTCCGGACACTCCGGCGGCCCTTTATCATCAGCTGACTTTGCTTATATACTTTTTAAGGAATATTTGAAATTTGATCCTGATGATGATCGGTGGTTCAACCGTGACCGTTTTGTTTTATCTGCTGGTCATGAATCCATGTTGCAGTATGCACTTCTTCATTTCGTTGGCTGGATGCCTATGGCTGAGATCAAAAAATTCCGCCAGCTTCATAGCCAAACTCCAGGACATCCAGAAGTAGAGATAAAAGGGGTGGAAGCTACCACCGGACCGTTGGGGCAGGGTGTGTGTATGGGTGCCGGAATGGCTGTAGCAGAAACAGTGCTGAAAGAATTATTTAATAACCATGGTAATCATACGGATGATTTACTGGGACATTACACCTATATTCTTTGCAGTGATGGTGATCTTCAGGAACCGGTGGCATTGGGAGCGTCTGCCTTGGCCGGACATTGGGGTTTATCCAAACTCATCATGTTTTACGATTCCAACGAAGCCCAGATATCAGGGATAACGAATCGTTCTGATTCCACCAATGTTGCAGCCGTTTTTGAAGGACTGAATTGGCATGTGCAGGAAATTGACGGTCACGACCATGAGGCCATTCGAAATGCCATTGAAAAAGCCCAGGTCATTGAACAACCCAGCATCATTATCGGCAATACCATCATGGCTCATGGTACAGCCAATATGGAGAGGGATCACGAAACCCATGGTGCGCCATTACCACAGGAAGAAATTGATGCCACTAAAGAAAAACTCCTAATGCCAGATGAAAAATTTTATGTACCTAAAGAATGCGTTGCTCATTTTCAATCACGGTTTGAAGAATTAAGACAAAATATTTCCGTTTGGAAAACCTCTTTGTCTGAAGCACAACAAGAAGATGCATTCAATAATGCTTGGAAAATGACAATTGATGATGAATTACCTTTTTTAACCTATCCACAATTTGAAGCCGGTGCATCACTAGCGACACGCAAAGCTTTTGGAGCCACGTTGGATGAATTTGCAAAACAGTTACCTCATTTGGTGGGTGGATCTGCGGATCTTGAACCCTCCAATTACACTGGAAATTTTGCCAAGACCTATGGGGATTTTTTAAAGGACAATACTAAAGGAAGAAACTTTGCTTTTGGTGTACGTGAATTTCCCATGGCCTCCATGATGAATGGCATGAGTCTCCATGGTGGTTTGATTCCTTTTGGCGGAACTTTTCTTATTTTTGCTGATTATTCACGACCGGCTTTGCGTTTGGGCGCAATACAACAGGTGCGCGTTATTCATGAATTCACCCACGATTCCTTTTTTCTAGGCGAGGACGGCCCCACGCACCAGCCCATTGAACACGCCATGGCCTTACGAGCCATCCCAAATTTTTATGTTTTCCGACCAGGAGATGCCAAGGAAACAGCAGCATGTTTTGAAAAAGCACTACAATTGAAAACATCTCCATCAGCATTGCTTTTAACACGACAAGGTGTCCCTGTTTCAGATAAATCTATGGATGAGATAAAAGCCGGAGTTGAAAAAGGTGGATATATTTGCACAGCAAGTGAAGGTCAGCCAGAGTTAGTCTTCATCGCTACCGGATCAGAAGTATCTTTGGCACTTGCTGTATCCGAAAGAATGATAGATAAAAAGATACGTGTTGTGAGCATGCCCTGTTGGGAGATCTTTATGGAACAGACCCAGGAATATAGGGATGAGGTTATCCCCCTTCGCGGCTGTATGAAAATTTCCATGGAAGCAGGTACTACTTTGGGTTGGGATAAATTTATAGGACCTTCTGGACTTGCCATTGGTATAGATCATTTTGGCGCATCAGCACCTGGGAAGGATCTGGCCCAGGAGTTTGGATTCACACCAGATCAAGTGGAAGAAAAGATCCGTAACCATTTGAGCGCATTATTATGAAGATCCATTTAGCCACAGACCATGCCGGCCTGGAATTGAAAAATATCATCAAGGAACACTTGGAAAATCAAGGCCATGATGTAATCGATCACGGTGCCCACGAGTACGATGCCCTGGATGATTATCCCGATTTTATTTTTCCCTGCGCCAAAGCAGTGGCTGCTGATCCAAAAAGCCGCGGTATCATTTTAGGTGGCTCTGGACAGGGAGAAGCTATGATGGCGAATCGGGTAAAAGGCGTTCGAGCAGCGGTATTTTACAACGGACCTGAAGAAATTGTAAAACTCTCACGTGAACATAATAATGCAAATATTCTTTCTCTGGGAGCACGCTTCATGAACCAAGCTGAAATCTACGATGTCATTGAAATGTGGCTGGCTGAACCTTTCGAAGGCGGACGGCATCAGAGACGGATTGAAAAATTGGATTTATAAAGAGAACTTAAACTTTATTTGCAATAAAGTTTGAAATCTCGACAAAGTCTTTTTTTGTATTCATATTCCAAAACCTTTTATCATCCCTAAATTCGACTTTAATTGAATTCAACTTTTCAGTCAAAGAATATAAACTGTGATCTGCATGTTGAAAGGTTGATTCCAAATGTGGCAATATTCTTTTATGATACAACGCAGAGGTTCCCTGATTTCGGTCATAAGCAACAGGAATAACTGCATCGGCTTCCTTTGTCCGGGTATCCCAAAGGGTCTGAAATACATCAGCATCGATCAATGGCAAATCACACGAGAGGAGTAGTATCCAGTCTGTTTTGCTGTGTTTGAGAGCCGTATATAATCCATTAATAGGAGCCTGGATTTCCAACTCATCAAAGATGAATGGTTTGACTAGTTTATGCGGTTTTTTCTTCCCGATCACAAACCGGTTTTCAAAACCTGAGCAAGCATCCCAAATATGATCAAAGACCGATTTTCCAGCTATAATTGATTGCCATTTTTGTGATCCAAAACGGTCACTTTTTCCACCGATTAATATAAATGCTGATGCTGAAATCATGATGGAATTTGCGATAATAGAAATGTAAGAAACATTCAGTTTGATTTATTAGTTTTATCAATGCATTCTAAAGGGATTTTGTGAATTACGGATTTGTTATAGATAACAGAAAGTGTATTGGCTGTCATGCCTGCACCGTGGCTTGCAAAAGTGAGTTCGATGTACCCCTTGGCGTGAACCGCACCCACGTGAAATACATTGAAAAAGGGGAATTCCCCCACAACACTCGGGAATTTTCTGTCCACCGTTGTAACCATTGCGCCGATGCGCCTTGTGTGGAAATTTGTCCAACCACCGCGCTTCACACCCGTGCCGACGGCATTGTTGATTTTGATAGTGATCGTTGCAT
>CATMBH010000143.1:0-4428 GCA_950063985.1 uncultured Fidelibacterota bacterium | reverse complement strand
TGACTCTATCATACAACCGAGCATGATAGATAAATCCAGTTCACGGGCCATTTCGATCATCTCTTTTGCTTTCAGCATACTACCGCATTTCATGAGCTTTATGTTAATTCCATCAAACGCATGGGCAATTTCCGGGATATTTTCCGGTATAATGCAGTTTTCATCGGCAAATAAGGGTATTGGTGACTTATTTTTTAATTCAGCTGTTTCAGCCACATTTTCAGCCGGTAAAGGTTGTTCCACATATTCTACATTCTTATCCGCCAGCCATTTACACATTTCTACGGCAGTTTCTAAATTCCAGCCTTCGTTTGCATCCACACGAATAACTTTATCTGTTTCTGCTCGAATAGCATTAATTATTTCATAATCATGATCAGTTCCCAACTTCACTTTAAGAATGTTGTACGGTTCGGCTTCTTTTACCTTTTGCGGAATGAGATTTATATTTCCAATGGCAATTGTAAATGAAGTTTGGGGCCCCTTTTTGTCATCGCTTCCAAAAAAGTTTTTCATGGCCATTCCCTCTTTTTGTGTCCACCAATCCAGATAGGCCATACTGAAAGCCATTTCCATTGCTTTGATACCATTGCACTGAGGTAAAACATTTGCTTCAAATTTTTGAGGAGACAAGGGAACTTCTGGAAATTTAATTCCCTTTTCCAATTTAGACAGAATTAGATCAGCTGATTCGCCATATCGTTCCGAAGGTGATGCTTCTCCCCGTCCAAGAATTCCGCCTTGCTCTAAATAAACGAAAATTTCAGTATATGATTCATGTGTATTTCGTGAAATTCCAAAGGGATGGAAACAGTGTAAATCATAACGGGTAAAACTTAATTTCATATTTTTAAAAGATATAGTTTATGAACGGAAATTGGCTTTCCGTTTTTCAACAAATGCAGTCATACCTTCTTTAGCTTCATCCGAGCTAAATAATTTTGCAAATGCGTCTACTTCAACAGCTAAACCATCCTGAATAGATTTGTCAAAACTTTCATAAATGCATTGTGATGAATGGGCAATGGCATTGGGTCCATTTTTTAGGATCTTTTTTCCAATAGATTTACACGTATCCATTAGCTCATTTTGAGGAACAATGTGATTCACTAACCTAATTCTATACGCTTCATCGGCAGAAATGTGGTTTCCAGTAATAATCATTTCATTAGCGATTCCTGTTCCCACAATCTTTGGCAATCGTTGAGTTCCGCCCCAACCAGGAATGATACCTAATAAAACTTCTGGTTGACCAAATACAGCATTTTCACTGGCGATTCTTATATGACACGCCAATGCGATTTCACAGCCTCCGCCAAGAGCAAAACCATTCACAGCAGCGATAACTGGTTTTGGTGAATTTTCTATTACCAGTGTCATATTCTGACCTGCTTTTCCAAATTCAAGGGCTTTTTCAGTATCCATCTGCTGCATTGCTTTAATGTCAGCACCGGCTACAAATGCCTTCTCTCCACTTCCGGTAATAATGATTACCCCAATGTCATTATCTGCAATCATATCTGAAACAGCAGTTGATAATTCAGTCACAACACCAGCGTTCATGGCATTCAAAACATCGGGTCGATTGATCGTGATTACACCAATGCCATCTATTTTTTCTATTAACAGATATTCCATGAGATTTTTTTAATTATTTCCAGAATGTCCGGCTGAGCAGCACCATAACAGTGAATATTTCCAGACGTCCTAAAAGCATACAAAAACACAACATCCATTTACCGAATGCTGGTAACAATGCATAATTATCCGTGGGTCCAAACGCACCTAAACCCGGGCCAATATTGCCGATGGCTGAAGCTGACGCGCCAATGGCAGATTCAAGATCAATATTCATGGTTGTCAGTACCATGGTCGTAATAGTAAAAATTGATATGTAGAATAGAAAAAATCCCAAAGTATTGCGGATCACATCTTCGGAAATATAGCGACTGCCAATGCGAATAGGGATAATTGCTTTAAGATGAAGCATGCGCCGTGTTTCCTTCGCAGCATATTTGAACAAGAGCATAATACGAACAATTTTCATTCCACCGGTAGTAGAACCGCCCATACCGCCGACAAACATCATAAATAAGATCATAAATTGAGCAAAATATGCCCACAATTCATAATCTGCTGTAGAATAACCGGTACCGGTTAAAATTGCAACTGTCTGAAAGAGCGAATCACGGAAATGTTTTTCTGTCCATTCATTCCCACCAGCAGAAATACTTGAGAAGATCAGAAAAGCAACAACAATAATAATTCCAAAATAGGTCAAAAACTCCTTATCTCTAAAATAGGATTTCACATTCCCCGTTATCGCATGAAAATGTAGGGAAAAATTGATACCGGCCAGGAACATAAAGAAAATGATGATATATTGAATTGCAGCACTGTCGTAAAACCCAATACTGGCATTTTTAGTGGAGAAACCCCCAGTTGGCATGGTGGTAAAAGCATGACAGATCGAATCAAACCATGGCATTCCACTGATGACTAATAACAAAATTTGAGTTGCAGTGAAACCTAGATAAACCATCCATAATATTTTAGCTGTTTCACGAACTCGTGGACGAATTCTATCTGCAACAGGTCCAGGTACTTCTGCTTTGAACAACTGGGCGCCTCCAACACCCAATAATGGTAGAATGGCTATATAGAAAACAATAATTCCCATACCGCCAATCCATTGAATAAAAGAACGCCAAAACAACGTAGCGTGGGGTAAACTTTCAATCCCATTAGGGAGAAGGGGTAATGTAACAGAACTGCCAATGATCGTAGCACCGGTTGTGGTTACACCAGACATCGATTCAAAAAATGCGTCAGTGAAATTCGGGATGATTCCAGAAATATAAAATGGCAGTGCACCAATCAATGCTGTTGTTATCCACGTAAAGGAAACAATGGCAAAACCATCTTTGTTGGTTAATTTTCTGTGTTTCCTTGTCGCTAACCAAGTAGGAATTCCTAATATAAAACAGATAAACAACGACCACAAAAAACCATTGAGATCGTTTTCACCATAACCATAGGCAATAGCTGCGGGGATCAACATTGATACCCCCAGTATCACTAATAAAGCACTTAATATATTAAAAACAGTACGAATATTCATCAGGCTCGGAAGAGCTTGCGGACAGCATTGAAGGCATTATTCTTGGCAAATACCAAAACGGTATCTTCAGCTGTCAGGCGGGAACTACCGCGGGCGATACTTAAATGACCATGATGGTTGATTACACCTACGATACTTTCCTTTGGAAATGATAATTCTGATAATTCCATCTTTGTTACACGGCTGCCCGGATCCGGTTGGAGTTCTATAACATCCACATCAATTTCATCAAAAGTAAAAACAGACGTATCTGATATATCACTGCGGATTTTGCGCAGGATTGTATTGACTGTCGACATATTCTTACTAATTATCGGGCCTATTCCCAACTCTTGAATAATGGGTAAAAATTCTGTGTTGCTAACATGAATAATGGCTTGTTTAACTCCAAAATGATGGGCTAAAAGTCCCGCAAGGATATTAGTTTGTTCATTTTCCGTTACAGTAATGAAATTGTCTATTTCATGAACGTTTTCTGATTGCAGAAATTCCATATCTGTACCATCTGCATTGATAACCATGATATTGTCCAAATGATTGGCTATATGCTCGGCTTTTTCTCTATTACTTTCCACCAGCCGCACGTTCATTTCATCCTGTAGAATTTCAGCTAAGGATCTTCCGATCTTACTGCCACCAATGATCATCACACGATTGGAGTATTCAGTTGCTTTACCAAGTAGCGTAATTAAATGATGAACATGTTCCGTGCGAAGCACAAAATAGACTATATCACCTTCTTGAAATTGAAAGTCAGACCAGGGCACAGTTGTTTCAGTATTCCGCAAAACAGCGATAACACCAAATTTATAATCTTCTGTATGTTCGCAAATATCTCTTACAGATTTACCGATAATTTGTGAACATCCTTTCCCTAAACTGAAACCCAGCATCTGCAGCCGTCCGTCTTCGAAGTCCATCACTTGAGTGGCATAAGGATGACGAACCAACCTACTGATTTCCAAACATGCCTCAAGTTCAGGATGAATAACCAGATCCACACCAAATTTTTCAGGTTTTATTATGGAATCCCTGTCACTGTACTGTTGATTGCGCAGTCGGGCGATAATATGTTTTGCACCCAATTCATGAGCTTGTTGAGCAGCAATGAGGTTGACTTCATCGATCCTAGTCAGACATAAAACATAGTCTGCTTCTTCTACGCGAGCTTTATGGAGTATCTTTGGGCTGGCACCGTTGCCTTCGACATCGATGGCATCGAGGTTTTCGGTAATACGGCGGCATTTCTCTGGATTGATATCTACCGCAGTAATATCGTGACCGTCTTCAATTAAGGCTTTGGCGAC
>CATMBH010000142.1:0-4472 GCA_950063985.1 uncultured Fidelibacterota bacterium | reverse complement strand
AAATGCATCATGCCATCCCCTTAAAGAGAATTGGACGACTTCCATTTGATCGTTTAAAACAATGATTGCTGGATAACCAGAGGTCCTTACCCAGTCTCTTACTTTGTATTCTGAGTCTGCTAATATAGGGATATTTTCATCTGGGTACATATTATACCAATCCTCAAGACTCTCTAATGAAGCGGGCGTTTTATAGGTATCTTGAGTTTGTATATTAATAAAAAAGATCTTTTTATCAATGGTTTGAATGAACTGTGGCAATTCACCGAAAACATCTACTTCAGCCATTTGTACTGATGAAATGGATAATTTGATATCACCTAGATTCTGTTCAATTCCTCCACCTTCTCTTGGGAAAATGTTTACTTCTTCAATGACTGCTTTATTATAGCCAATAAATTCGACTAAAACGCTGTATCTGCCTAAGGGTATTTTTTGAATCTTGAAATATCCATCTGTATCTGCTACGCCGCCGGTTATAATTTCATCATCTCGAACTCGTACAATTGAAATTGATGCATATTCAATTGGTTTATTGCTAGCGGAATCTAAAACAACGCCTTGAAGGACTCCAATAGCGGGCATCTGCCTGGTATGATCGCGCTGGCCCATAAGGGCAGTTGTACATAATAATAGTATTGTTATTTTTTTCATTAAATAATTAAAGTGTTAGTTAAATAAATGTTTAGTTATTGTGTAGACTAAACAAGACTCGGAACTGCGTGAGAAGTAAAATATTAATATTTCATCATCATCCGGAGGAAATCCACCATGATAATTTACGCATTAACGTTAACTATTTCCGCTTGATCTTTAAGTTGTTGTTTCAAATCATCAGGTGATTTCACCGTACTCAATTTTTTATTCGGTATTTCATAAAGGTCTGCCTTGGTTCTGAACCAAGTCTTATCTGAACGGTATCGTCTTGTTCCTTTTTTATAGAATGCAGCTTTTTCTTCAACCTCATTTTTAGGCAGCCAGCCACAGACTGTTAGTTCCTTTTTATTTTCAACATAACTGCAGAAAATGAACACATCCTTGTGAAACCCTTTTTGCAGTGCAATGAAATTGTTCACATAATGATCTTTTACATCAGTGGTGCGGCCCATGGTTTTCACATCGATGGATAGTCCTGTATATTCAAGGTCTTTACCATGGTCAAAGCCTTCCTCCCCGGTAAGTAAATCAACATGAAACATGGTTTGGATTGTGCATTGGCCGATAATGCCGGTAAGCTGTTCATTATAATTACCGTCTGCCACACCCCTGTTACCAAAATTATGCTCCTTAAGCAATCCTCTGGCGTAATCGATAATCTTATTGGATACTTTTATTTTGAACGTGCCTAGCCCTCCCCATTCTGTTTTATTACGATAATCGATCCCTTGCTGTTTTACAATACAGTTCTGAAATGTCAATACCCAGAAATCCGCGGTTAAGTCTTTTAGCTACAGCAGTCGTTGTTCCAGCGCCATTGAATGGATCCAGAATCATATCATTTTTATAACTGAACAGTTTTAATACTCTTTCTGCAAGTGTTTCAGGAAACATGGCCGGATGATCATACTTTTTCATCTTCCGTTCCGGTGACACAGACCATTTTGCCACCACCCATTCCTTGAATTCATCCGCTGAAATATCGATATTTTCTTTTTCTCCGGTTTTTTTCATTTCACCTTTGCAAAATATTTCGATGAATTCCCACGTGTACTTCAAATAGGGATTGCTGGGACTTTTCCAGCTCCCCCAGGCTGTATATTTGCAGTTATAATTATTCTTTTCCCAAAGAACCTCCCCTTTCCATATCAATTTCCTTTTGATGCAATGTTTACTAATGAGATGATGGCTGGGGATATAATCAGAAAAGAGCGGCTGCACATTGATGATGAGCCGTCCACCATATTTTAATACACGGATGCATTCATCCAGGATACAAAAGAGTTTTTTGAAATAAGCATCCCAATTATAATCATCAGCGCTGCTCTCGTATTCGAGTCCAAAATTATAGGGTGGTGATGTAAAGACAAGGTCAACGCAATTATTCGGTAATCTTTGCAGTACAGTCTGGCTGTCACCGCAAATAATCTGATTGTTGAATGACTCAGGCAGCTCGTTATTTTGATCTATATATTGATGATTCTGGGCATAAAAATACTTTCCACGGCGTCCTTCTTTCGCAACCCTATTTTTCACCTTACGTTCACTGTTATAATCGATATAGAGGCGTTTCCCGTTTTTGATACCATAACTTTTAATCGCATTAATGGATTTTTCAATTTCATTGAGGATATTGCCATTGTCCACACCACAGTCTGCTTCGATTGTGTTTTTAATCAGAGAAAATTGCTGAAAATCAAGGGCCCGCAGGTTAACTGTCAGGGTAGATTCATGGGTAGCTACGTTGAAATCAAGGGGATTAAAAAATGAATTCAGTTCTTTAAGAGCCAACTTTCCTTGGTTGTCCATTTCAGAATCCAAATTGATTGTGAGTTCTTTATATTGCTTCACAGTAAAATAAAATTAACTGATTTCAATGCTCATAGCAACAAAACTGATTTGAATTTGCATCATTTTCTAATCTACTCTACATTGAGTAATGAGCATCTCTCCTAAAAGATTTTTTTTAGTCTTTTTGATCTCAGTTTGTTCGTTTCTTCAGGCACAGGATACCTTTTCCATCGTAGCTGTAGACACGAATACATTGGAAATTGGCAGTGCGGGTGCTTCGTGCATCGCTAGCTCCATTATTATTAGTGATATACTCCCTGGTATTGGCGCCATCCACACCCAATCTTATTGGCACCAGACCAACCAAAATAACGCCCACGACTGGATGGAACAGGGCTATAATCCTCAAGATATCATCGATCTTCTGGTAAACAATGATGCCCAGAATAATCCATTAATCCGCCAGTATGGTATCATCGCCCTCATTGATAGCAACCGCAGCGCAGCTTTTACCGGCAGCAATTGTTACGATTATAAAAATCATATACTGGGTCCAAACTACGCTATCCAAGGGAATATTCTCTCTGGGCAGGACGTTCTGGACAATATGGAAATGAATTTCCTGGCCACCGAAGGCCCTATCTATGTAAAACTTATGGCAGCCCTGCAGGGCGCCAACATGGCGGGTGCTGACTCCCGCTGCGGCCAATACGGCACCTCTTCCCTATCGGCCTTTATCCGCATGGCCAAGTCCGAGAATGAAGCCGACTCATTATATTTACACCTGAATGTGAACAGCGTTATACCGGGAGTTGAGCCCATTGATTCCCTGCAGGTGTTGTTTGATGAATGGTATGCTTTCACGCAACCGTATAATCCCGGAGATGTGAACCGTGATGATGTTTTGGATATTGCTGATGTATTGATGATCCTTGATTTTGCTATGAACTTCTCAATACCAACCTATTTGGAAACATGGCCTGCAGACTATGACGGTAATGGAGTTATCAATATCAACGATGCCTTTGCACTAATCTATAATATATTAGGACTCAATTGAAAAAGACTTTTTATATCACCTTGTTTATCTTTTTCATTACAACTGTATGCCATGTGCAGACTCATAGGCTTTTGTGGTCCGGTGAAAAAAGAAGCGATTCGTCAAGGGCTCATTTAATAAGATCAATCTGAATTATTTTATCAACAGGACCTTTCCTGTAGATAGTGATCGTTCTGAAATGATCTGATATAAATATACTCCAGAAGAAATATTCTCATTAGCATTCCAAACAAATTCATGTTGTCCAACATGCAGATCGCTCAATTGTTTTTCTATAATTAATTTCCCCTGAAGATTATACATTTTGATCCACACTTTAGAATTTGTTAATAACGAAAATGAAATCGTAGTTGAGTTATTAAAAGGGTTCGGATACGCTATAGAGACCACATATTCATTTGGAATCAGTTCATGGTCTACATTCGTCTCTGGTTCTAATAGATCCTCTATGACAAAGATCATTCCTTCCGTATCTATTTCATTGTTTGCATAAACAACCATCCCATTCTGATCTACGATGAAATCTCTTGGATATGGTGATCCCTGATTTGGTATATAATATTGATCATAAATGACACCAGTACCTATTCCCTGTCCGCTTGGTGTATCATTAAGGATCGGAAATGTAATTCCATTATCAATGACGAATTGGTTTATTTGATTCACATTCACTGCAGTTATACCAACCATATTCACCCCATCATCACTGTATTCTTGCCATATCGATGTTTCCAGGTCCGATAACTCCGGACTGCAAACTGGTCAACCAGGTGAGAAAAATGTGATGACGACAATTTCACCAAAGTGGCTGCTCAATTGAAAATAATCACTTCCGTTTGCTACTATGGGCAAATTGAAATCCGGGGCGGTCATACCTACATTAACCCCATCGTAATTACCAACTATAGCACAGTCAATGAATTCTTCATCATTATCATTTGTCTGAAAGTTTAGAGTACCTGTT
>CATMBH010000141.1:0-4477 GCA_950063985.1 uncultured Fidelibacterota bacterium | reverse complement strand
CTGATGATCTTCAACTCTACTCTCTTGCGACACCGAATGGCCAAAAAGTGACTATCATGCTCGAAGAGCTATTAGAGCTTGGTATTGATGAAGCCGACTACGATGCATTTTTAATTAAAATTGGCGATGGTGATCAATTCTCTTCAGGGTTTTGGCAATAATAATCTACTCATTTCTGTCGACCAGGAAGGCGGTCATGTAAACCGTTTAAAAGAAGAATATGGATTTCCTCCTTGTCCATCATGGGGTGAAATTGGTTCGTTTATTGATATAAACAAGACCAGGGATTTTTCAGAAAATTTAGCCGCAACATTAAATGATAGTAGATTCAATTTGAATTTTGCACCTGTTGTGGATGTGGAAACAAATGGTGAATCATACATCAGCAAACTTGGGCGTTGTTTTGGTTCCGATCCAAACAATGTAGCTGAACATGCTTACATTTTCATTACAGCACATGAAAAACATGGAGTCGCCACTACGTTAAAACATTTCCCTGGTCTGGGAAGCGCAGTGGGAGACACCCATGATGGCTTTACGGATATAACCTCTACATGGTCTGAAATTGAGTTAGAACCGTATAAACTATTATTCGAGAGTTGTGATGTTGATATGGTGATGGTAGGGCATAGTTTTCACAAAGGGATCGATCCCGACTGGCCGGCTTCCATGTCTTATAAAACGGTGACTGAATTACTGCGTAATAAACTGGGATATAATGGAGTTGTTATCTGTGATGATCCTTCCATGGGTGCCATTTCTAAAAATTACCCATCAGAAGTAGTTATGGAGAAAATGATCAGTGCTGGTGTCGACTTACTATGTTTTGGTAATAATCTGTTTTACGATCCAGAGATTATTTCAAAAGCAGTTAAAACCATTTATTCACTTGTAAACAAAGGAAGAATTTCAAAAGCCCAAATCAATGATTCATTCCAGCGTATTCAGAAATTGAAGGCGAAAATAAAAGCATGAATTACAACCTGATCGGCATAGATGGTGGAGCGACAAAAGTTTCCGGAGCGATCATTAAACAGATTAATCAAAACTCATTTGATCTGGCCAGTGATGTGACCACAGTTTTGATCAAGGATTCTCCTTTCTATTCCACTGACTTTAAACCTGTTGAAATAGATGCGCTTCAAGTATCACTGTCAAATGAGGAAGAACGTCAAGGCATTGCTTATGTTGAAGCCTGTGAAAAAGTCGTTACGGATCTCATTGAGCAGAATCAGATCGAAAACCCCAATATAGGGATCGGAATGCCCGGGTTAAAGACGGACAACCTCCGTGGAATACAATTCATGAATAACGGTCCGAGGATACCCAGTATTCTGGACGTCCTGGAACATCGCCTGGCTATGGCGGAGATAAAACACCAACCCATCGTGAGATTAGGCAATGATAGCGATTATTGCGGTTTGGGCGAGTTCTATTCACCAAATGGTTCATTAAGAGCAGTAACTAACGCTTATTATATTGGCGGAGGGACCGGCATTGCCGATGTTATTGTCCTTGATGGAAAACCAGTTCCTTTTGATGAAGTTCAGGTGTGGATGAAAAAAACATGGGACTTAAAAAATGAAAATGGTATCTCATTAGAAACATTAATCAGTCAACAAGGGATAATAAACCAATATGCTGAACAGACTGGAAAGTCTGTGATTGAGTTAGAGAATGATGGAATTTTCCCTGCAAAGATCCTGAAAGAGAATAAAGAAATTGAGATTCAATTCGTTGAAACAATTGCATATTTATTCAAAGATAGAATACACAGTTTATTTGTTGAAAAAAACCAGATATTTGATAGAATAGTAATTGGATTGAGGTTAGGAAAGCTTTTAAATAATAATTCAGAATTATTAGATAGTATAATAAAGCTTTTATTAAACCAAATCAGTAAATCTGTAATTTTAGATCCAACAGCGCAGGATCACTATTTGCAGAAAAATTTTATTGTCATTTCTGAATTAAACCACGCACCCATAATAGGTGCGGGAGTAGACGCTTACTATGCGACCCAATAAAGAGCCCATCCTAAATATTGGAATAATACTTCCTGTTGATAAACGGAAGAAAGTAACCATATCATTTTCAGATGCTGCACTTTATGAGATAGAAACGGAAAAGCTACTGATTTCATCTTGTAAAACACCAGATGCGGTGGATATTTCAATCGATGACGGTAATATGAACATTAAAAAGACGGTTGAAGCAGTAGATGAACATGATATAACGATCCATGATGTCCCGGCTGGACGAGGGTTTCACTGGGAAAAAACAATTGATGTTGCCCTGCCGGGCAATTTAAAGATCACAAATCATGATGGACATTTACTGGTCATCAATCAAGTGCCCTTAGAACAATACCTATCCTGTGTGGCTGTATCGGAAATGAGCGGGGCATGTCCTGCCACATTCCTGGAGGTACAAACTATCACAGCCCGTTCGTGGATATTGGCTGCGGCTGAAAAAAAACATCCTGAATTGAAAATTGACGCGTGTAATGATGACTGCTGTCAGCGTTATCAAGGGTTGAGTCAGATGACTGAATCATCCAAAAGAGCTGCGGAAAAATCTCGGGGCAAAGTTCTTATATATGACAATCAAATATGCGATGCTCGTTATTCAAAATCCTGCGGTGGAATTACCGAAAATGCTGAAAATGTCTGGGATATGTCACCAGTACATTATTTATCCAGTGTCTATGATGGACCTACCAAAAACAAAGATATCAATTGGGATAACTGGTTCACTAGTAAACCGGAAACATACTGCAGTCCGACTTTATTAGATGAACAGGAGCTTCATAAATATTTAGGTAATGTAGATAAGGATGGTTATTATTTTAGATGGAAGGTCAGTTATACTCAAGAAGAGTTCTGTGAATTTTTCTCCAAAAAGATCAATGAACACGTGACGCAAATAACTAAAATTGATGCCTTAAACCGTGGACAATCCGGAAGAATAAATCACTTATATTTAGACTATCAAACTGCAGATAGTTCATCAAAAACACTCCAGCTTCACAACGAATTTGACATTCGTAAAACACTCCACCCTTCTTTTTTATACAGCTCATGTTTTGTCATCAATATGGATAATTCAATTATAGAATTCAATGGAGCAGGTTGGGGCCATGGCGTTGGTTTATGTCAGATCGGAGCATTGAATATGTCTCTCAACGGTCAAAACACAAATGACATTTTAGCCCACTATTACATGGGCGCCGAATTGGAAAAGATCTACAAATGACATTAGCATTCCTCGACTGGCTTATCATCATCGGATATATTCTATTTTCTCTTAGTGTAGGTATTTACTTTTCCAAGCGAGCTGGGAAAAGTACCGAGGAATATTTTCTTTCTGGCCGCACTCTCCCCTGGTGGATGATCGGCACGTCTATGGTGGCTACAACATTCGCGGCAGATACCCCGCTGGCCATTACGGAATTCGTTCGTGGTCCAGGCATTTGGCAGAATTGGTTCTGGTGGAATCTTCTGCTGTCCGGACTTTTGGGTGCAATTCTTTTTTCACGCCTTTGGCGGCGAGCCAAGGTGTTGACTGATAACGAACTTCTGGAAATACGCTATAGTGGAAAACCCGCAGCTTTTCTGCGTGCCTTCAAAGCAGGATATTTTGCTATTCTATATAATTTTATCGTTATGGGCTGGGTCATCAATGCCATGGCGTCTGTAGCTGCCGTCATGCTTAATATCGATCGCTGGACGGCTGTGTGGATTTGTGTGGCGATCGCCTTGCTATATTCAATCTTATCTGGATTTTGGGGAGTGGTCGTTACAGATCTTGTGCAATTTATTATTGCAATGGCCGGTTCTATTATTTTAGCTATTATCGCCATTGATGCTGTTGGCGGCATGAATGTACTTCTGGAAAAGTTAGCAGTTCTCAAATCATCTGGCACGGTTCATGAAACAACATTGAATTTTATTCCCCCTCTGCCCGAAACAAGTGTAACCACCCAAACATTTTGGGAATCACCTTTTTCAAAATTTTTGGTTTTTCTTACAATTATGTGGTGGTCGCATCATGGTACCGATGGAGGTGGCTATATCATCCAACGCATGTCATCAGCCAAAAATGAAAAACATGCCTTGATGGCCACACTCTGGTTTAATACCGCCCATTATGCTTTGCGTGTTTGGCCGTGGGTAGCTGTAGCTTTGGTTTCCATGGTTGTGTTTCCCATAATTCCTGAAAGCCATGCTGAACTGGGTTCAAAAGCCGGCTTTCCGCTCATCATGAACGAATTTCTTGGTGTTGGATTCAAAGGCTTGCTGGTAGTTTCATTTCTGGCAGCATTCATGTCTACCATAGATACTCATTTAAATTGGGGCGCATCGTATCTGGTCAATGATGTGTATAAGCGCTTTATAAAAAAAGAAGCTAGTCAGCGCCATTATGTTTTAGTCAGTCGCATCATTACAGTTATCCTGATGATCTGTTCTGCCTTTGT
>CATMBH010000140.1:0-4491 GCA_950063985.1 uncultured Fidelibacterota bacterium | reverse complement strand
CCTGTAGTATCTGCAATGTAGATATATGAATCAGGTATAGGATGGGGATATCCCGTGTCATCATAAGCCCATGCACGTATATCCAGGTAACCATAAGATTCCCTTGGGAAGAGATAAAAGTCATGGTATTGTTCGGACTCGGGTTCAATATAAATGACGCCGTCATATCGATCATCCCAGTATTCTCCTGTACCACCATTATGAGCAACGGCAGACCATACGCCTGCAGGAAGATCAATACTAAAGTAACCACCATCCGTACTGGCACTATAATCTCCTTCATGATCCGGCGATCCAAATTCCACCATTCCATCCACGGGTCGTTCTTCTTCATCATAGATCATTCCGGAGAATGTACCTGTCCCGCCACCGCTGTCAGGTTCCAACCAAAAGTCAATAAAAGTTTCTTCGTTGGACCAAATCTCCACCTCATCCCAGCCCGGTTCAAATCCATCAGCCTGCGCATCTACTTCATAATAGCCGGGAGGGAGTTGCATTATGGTATGACCCTCTTCGTCCGTCATGGAATCAAAATAAAATTCATCATTCCATGCACTAACATACGCGTCTTCGATAGGATAACCATCCCAATCAAAAACGTAAGCTATGAGCCAGCCCGGATCGCCACCGGTTGAATCCGGGATGACTTCCACGACAAACACCTGTTCCATATCCTCGGGAATATCACTCCATGTACCATCACCCATTATTTCACAATAATTTTCACCGTCGCCACCATTGGGCTCATAATATCCCCAGTTTGTAAAGGTTACCTCTTCACCGGTCACCCATTCCCAATTTCCTTCATCTGCTTCATCCGTAAATCCAATTAATATATTGCCACCTGAATTGTCTAAGACAAACTGATGCTCCTCCTGAGATGAAATAGTCACTAGGTGCGCTTCTTCATATTGGCTCAGGGTATCATGGGCATTATTCCAGGTATCTTGATAATTGGATAGCCAATATTCATGACCTTCGAATTCACCAAGGTATGTAAAATCATCTTCTTCATCTTCAGTTGAGATCAGTTTAAAGGTCCAGAATACACCATCACCTACTTCAATAACAAGGTACATAATTTGACCGTCATTTGAGAATGATGCTTGATATGTAACTGACTCAGGAGCTTGATCTGGTGATGTAAGCTCAAAGCCATTTGCAGCTTTAGGAAGCCCGATATACGCGCCTAATCCATGAAGCGTGAGTGTGCTTTCAACTTCATCGAATGTGTAACCTGCAGGATTATTTGAACCATCATGCGGGTAAACCGGTGTGCCGCAGGCATCACTGCCACCTTGCCAGGCCTCGATCCAGGTTTCATCATCAAGATCATTATGAAATCCCTCATAATCAAAAACATATCGATCATCAAAGTAACATGCCCGTGTGATAACATCATCCGCAGTGTTCTGCCACCAGGAACCGTCATCTATGCCTGGTCCAACCTTTAACGCACCAGCTTCAGGGGATACCTTCCACGTACCCGCTAAAGGTGATTCTTCTGATACGACCATTTTATATGTCCAGTATCCTGCTCCAAAGTTTATCGCCACCATCATTGAATCACCACCACCATTGAGTGTGATCTCATACACAACAGAATCTGGAGCATTTGCAGGATCCGAGAGTTCGCCACCATTAATGACTTTTGGAAGTCCTAAATAAGCACCAACTCCACTGATCGTGACGGTACCTGTTGCTGCATCATGTTCCCATGTAGCAGCGTTGGAACCATCGTGAGGAGCTACTGGTACACCACAGGCATCACTGCCACCTTGCCAGCCTTCGATCCAGGTTGTATCTTGTAAAACATTATTAAACGAACCATTTGCGTTAAACACATACTCATCATCAAAATAACACCATCTCGTGTTTACATCATCCGCAGAGTTTGACCACCAGCTGCCATCATTAGGAGCAGGACCAACCATTAACGCACCAGCTTCAGGGGATATTTTCCATATGCCCTCAATTGGTGAATCTGCCTCTTCATCGCCACCACCGATCATATGGAAGATTTTTGCATAGCCTCCCCACGCTTCAATGTTGTGCGCACTATAATCCAACTGCATGGCTCCAGCGCCTTCAGAAACAGGATCAGTGATGTAACTCACATTGATAAAACTTAGAGTGCTATCAGCATTTTCAGAAATTTCGTAGCCCCAGTAGCCTGCTTCTGGTTCAGCATCATAATTATTTATCATTTGCCCGAATAATAAAAAGGGAAGTAGTAAAATTATCGGTACTATTGTCTTGTTTTGCATAGTTAACTCCTTATTTTCTTGTAATAATTTGCTTAAGAACATAAATGTAGAAATTTATTAATGCAAATAATTTTTAATTATGTTAAATTAATTTGCATATGAAAGTAAAATTAGAACATATTGCTGCTAAGACAGGGTATTCAATTGCCACTGTATCCAGAGTATTGTCCGGGAAGGCAATTGGCCGTTCCGCAAGTGTTGAAAAAATTCTATTTGCTGCGAGAGAGTTGGGTTATCGCGCCAACAGACCCGTTTACCAGTTAGACAATCTGCCCCTGGAAATGGCATTAGTGACCCAACATGATGCTGAGGAATTTTATTCCTGTCTATACGAAAGCTTCGATAGGGTGAGTTCTTTGTCAAATATTCAACTTAGTATTCATTCCGTTAAGCATACAAAAAATATAGCGGAAGGACTGAGCATGATATCCCAATTGAATGATGGTATCATTCTGTTGACGCCTACTTTGGAAAGCAAGCAATACAAAAAAATAAAAGAAAAAATAAATTCATTTCCAATAGTATCCATTGCGCCAATCAATGAAAATGTGATTACAACCATTACGTTTGACTCCTACCAAGGTGGGCAGTTAGCAGCGAAGTTGTTAATTGAGTCTGGATACGAACGCTTTGGGATTATCACCGGCCCCTTAATCAAATGGGAAGCAAATTTGCGGCGTGATGGTTACATCGATTATTTACTTAAAAATGGTTTTCATATTGTGTGGGAGTACCATGGTGATTATTCATTTCGATCCGGGGAAAAAGCTTTTGACGACATTAAGCAACAAGAAAAGAACATGGGTATCTTTTCTTCAAACGATCAAATGGCGCTCGGTTTCCTGCATACGGCCTTGGAAAACGGCGCAACCATTCCTGGTGATTATGGTATCGTAGGCTATGATAACATGCCCTACGGCAGGATATACTATCCAAAATTGTCTAGTATAAATACCAATTTGGATGAGCTGGCAGAAAGCGCATTGGATTATCTTATAAACCGTATTAAAAACAAAAACGTCAAAAAAATAAAACCAACCACAACATTATTGCCGGTGAACATAGTAGAAAGAAAAACGCATTACTATAATGGACAAAATCAGTAAAATAATAATCGCTACCCTCTTTGCATTATCATTTAGTTTTTCTGATGATCAATCAATTAAAGACCAATTTATTTCTGACCTTTTGGAGAAAATGACATTAGAGGAAAAAATTGGCCAGATGAACCAGTACTCGAGTTTTTTCGATGTCACCGGTCCGCCGCCAGAGGACAATAGCACAAAAAATAAATATGATCATATTCGCACAGGAATGGTTGGTTCTGTATTAAATGTAAAGGGTCCGAAAGACGTGCGCGCCATGCAGGAATTAGCTGTTAACAATTCACGATTGGGTATTCCAATGATTTTTGGGATTGATGTTATTCACGGCTTTAAGACCATTACACCGATCCCTCTGGCTGAAAGCGCCAGCTGGGACCTGGAAGCTATAGAGGCATCTGCTCGTATGGCTGCTACTGAAGCTGCGGCTGCCGGTATTAACTGGACCTTTGCACCTATGGTAGACATATCCCGAGATGCCCGCTGGGGCCGAGTAATGGAAGGCGGCGGGGAGGATCCCTACCTGGGTAGCCAAATTGCTGCTGCCCGTATCCGTGGTTTTCAAGGATCTGATTTGCGGGCTACTAATACCATTGCTGCCTGCGCCAAACATTTTGCTGCGTACGGTTTTGCTGAAGCCGGCCGGGATTATAATACAGCAGATATTGGCACCTCAACGCTGCACAATATTATCCTGCCACCGTTCAAAGCGGCTGTAGCTGCCGGTGTAAGAACATTTATGAATTCATTTAACGAATTAAACGGTATACCTGCCACCGGTGATTCGTATCTACAAAGGGATCTGTTAAAAGGTCAATGGGGCTTTACCGGTTTTGTGGTATCAGACTGGGGTTCCATAGATCAAATGATTCCACATGGGTATGCGCAAGATGGAGCCCACGCTGCAGAGATTGCCGTACATGCTGGTTCCGATATGGATATGGAATCATACCATTATATTGGGTACTTGGCCAACTTGGTTCGTGCAGGTAGGGTAGATATCCAGTTAATCGATGACGCAGTAAAAAGAATATTAACAGTGAAATATGAACTGGGACTTTTCGATGATCCTTATCAGTACTGTGATAAGCAACGAGAGCAGGAACTGACTTATAGCCAGA
>CATMBH010000139.1:0-4491 GCA_950063985.1 uncultured Fidelibacterota bacterium | reverse complement strand
ACACCGCTGCCTAGCGCGGATTTCATCCGCACTTCATACCGTCCATAACGAAAACTTTCGTAGGTGCGCAGTTCTCCACCACGATAGGGATTAGCTAAAAGTATACAAGAAATGAGAACAAAAAACAGAAGCCTTTTCATCATCATCTAAAATTCCTTTTTGCGACCATAATCTAATCTATTATCATTTGTAAATATCGGAAAAGGAGGTACAACTTTGGGGAATGGCACTCCCTGCTGAATAACAGTCATATCAATACTGGTTAATTCAATTGATTCAAATAAATCCGTGTCGATCTCTATCTGGTCAGAATAGACTGTCTGGAGAGAATCCACCAGCGGGTTCATTCTTTTTGCAACACCTTCAGGATCATCATATAAAAAACCCTTTTCTTCAAATAAAATGTCACGGTAATAGCGAGCGATAGAGGAATCATGCCACAATTCTCTATTAAGTTTAACGGTAGAAGATTGCTCATATTCTTTTGCATAGCAATGTTTGGTGATTTCAATGTTCTGAATCAAATCTGCAATAGCATATTTCAATTGTTCTTGGAATTCATTACGGTTCATTTTCTTTTTTCTAAAAACGAGTGGATGTTTTCTGAGTTCTTGGTGGAAAACCTCGATGGTCCACGGTGTATTATCTACATGGCATAAAATATCAGTTTTTGCGAATGACTGCTGTGGTTTGTGCATAAGACTGTCGTGAATAAAATCTAGCTCCGGGTCAGCCCACAAAGATGTATTTAATTGAGCTTGTTTTACTGAATCGGATTGCAGATAAATATCCATGACCTTTACGGCATAGGCCGGGAAAACGTTTGGATTTAATTCTAAATTTTTACCTTTCATGATATTTTTTACCCATTCCTTGTACGTTGCTTCTGCATGATTTTTCAGCAGTCTTTCGCGCACATCATCCATTCTTAGGGATTTTTCTGATTTAGTAACAGCAGGCCTGTCAATCCAACCATTAACCTGAAGCAAGAAGAAGGTCTTATTATCAGTAGCTAAGGGACCTATGATAGATCCTTTTTTTGTACCTGAATTAAAAATAGCATTGTGTATTTCAGGACCTTCTCTGTCAAACCAATTTATTTGCCTTTTTGGTGGATTTGATTGATCCCAGATCATTGTATAAGCTGAATCCAAAGGAAGTCCTTTTTCAGCTAAATTTTTGATCTGGGCTGCAGTTTTCAAATCAGGCAAATTTAAAAACGTGACATCTATGGTCCTGCCAGCTAATTTATATGCAGGCGAAACGATGGCTGAATCGAGTTCAACCTGACTGTAAAATTCTTCATAATAATGCAGTTGCCGCATGGCTTGTTCAGTGCGGCCTAGAACGAAAGATTGAAAAAGGGGATTATCTAATAAATCCACTTTGGCTTTTTCGGCTTCCAGGGCAAATAGTTTTTCAGCAATCAGTGAATTCAGTATGATTTTTTTATGAATGTAGTTGGCCTGTCTACAGTACAAAGGCCGAATAGAGTATTCAGCCCGGCGGATAAAATCCTGCATTGTGATGGTTCTATTTCCAACTTTGGCCAGGACATTTAATTCTGGATATGTTGTCTTTACAGTGCAGCTATCCAATGTACGAAATTCAACACCACGAGTTTTAGCTTGTAAAATGAATGTATGGAAGAAAAAATGTATAATTAATAAATATAAATAAAATTTGATGCTACTGATCGATTGATTGGGGAATATGCGTTTCTTTTGGTTTAAAGATCTGCGCGGCATCAGATTGAAAGGAAAATTAAAAGTTCAGGCCGATAGTCGTCGCATGTACATTCCCCAATATACCCATTGTCTTATAAGCATAGTCCACGATGATCTTTCTATTATTGAGAAAATTCCACTCCAATCCCAAGCCGCCCGTTAGTCCAAATTGAGGTTCATCCATATACAATGCTTTTTGGCCGCCGCGAAAAACAATTGCGCCATTCCCCGGGAACTTAAACTTGAATGCAAGTCCAATATTTATTGATTCTGTATTATTGTTTGGATGAAGGGCATCTGCGGCAAGGGTCAGCGTGGCAAAATTTGATACAATTGGTTTAACGGCTACACCAATTCTAAACAGCAGCGGAAGTTCCCATTCTTGTGTCCGAAATTGTCCTGCTACATCTCCATAGTTACCTTCTTCATATTCCGATATATCAATGGGCTGATACAAATCTATGCCATCATATTTCATCCGTGTGCCGAAGTTGGAAATACACATGCCAATCACCATTCCGTCTGCTTTTTCACCTGTTACGCTGAAAAAGTGCGTATTGACCAGCACCCCCAGATCAAGGGCATAGGCATTGGCAGAGGCATGCCAGATGTTGGATTGGACCAATTTTGCATTGGCCCCAAAAGCAAACCAGGGGACCAGCCGCCGGCCAAAGGAAAATGTTAGCGCTAGTTCATTGGCAGTGAATTTTTCACCCGTACCTTCCTGGTAGGCCAGTGTGGTCACATCCATCTGGCCGTAGCCTATTTGCGTTAGGGACAGGGCAAACGTTCCAATCCTGGGTACATTGATAGCGCCCGCTGCAAATATTGTATTAATATTGACAACCCAGGGCTGAATCATAAATTGGATACCAACCCCCTTAAGAGAAGACAACCCGGCTGGATTCCAGTAAATAGCGGACAGATCATTAGCAACCGCGACATAGGCCTCTCCCATTCCCCCAGAAGCACTACCTATACCAATTTCGAGAAAGTTTGCTGCTGTAGTACCATAACGGTGAATCTCATCAGCAAAAACAACATGAGATAAAAAAGTTAGAATGAAAATAAACTTATATAATTTCATTTGATCACCGCGAATTTGCCAATCTTTGCATCGCCAGATACATTGGATTCGATGTGATAAAGATACATACCTGCTGCTATTTCCAAACCTTCTCTGGTTAACATGTCCCAGTGCACAATCCCATTTTCAGGTTCATTATCTACTTCAAGTTTATCAACCAATACACCACTGACAGTAAAAATATGAATTGTACACTCCGCGGGGATATGGGTAAACATCAGTTTGCGTCGCTGATTTAAGAATGGATTGGATACGGCCCCTTCCATCATATTCGTCATTACATAAGGATTGGGCACGACTTTAATATTATCCATATCACTTTTTAATGTTTCTGCATCCAAGGAGTCAGCCACGGAAACGGAAAAATGGATTGAATCCATGACGAAAAATGGTCTTCTCCAAGACAGTGCGTAAACATCACCTTCGTTGGGATAGGTGCTCTCATCAAAATAACTAAAATCAAGTACAAATGCCGTAGCTCGCCAACGGGTCACAGTGGGAGCGCCTACAAGGATGCGGTCTTCAAATAATTCAAATGTATCATTATCATTCATATCCTGGACAATCATGTCCATTAGTTCAAGATCGCCAAAGGATTCATTTACAACATAGAAATCAAGTGCCGGTGCAACAATCACATCATTCCTGGAAATAGAATTTCCCAATTCATCGCGCACACCTGACTTGTTGGTGATGACTCCGACATACGCAGAATCCTCACCGGTAAAAATGATTTTATAGTCCCAGGGGATGGATGGACCATCATAGATCGAAGGAATGACATTCAAGTACCCGCTGCCCGTGATCCAGCCGGAATTATCATAATCAAAGGTTGCTGTTTCTACATCTTGTTGGATTGCAAGCTGCATGCCAGCAAACACATCCGTTTCCACTTCGTCATGCGGATTCAATGTCCAGTAATCCAATGTATCCCTGTAGAACAGGTTATTGCCAACGTAATTTTCGGAATTCTCCTCATAGATAAGTTCAAAATTTTCTGTGGCATCATAGACCGAGAAGCTATTAGTGGTATACAAAATGCCCCGGTCATAATTGCTAACCGTTGAAATGGTATCTATTCCGAAGGTCAGCAGATATTCATGATCAGGCTGCAGACTGCCGCTGGCAATTATCTGAGGGTTAATGATACCTGTTCCAAATAGTTGCTCGTTAGTTTCTACTTGAATTTCCGGGGGTACATATCCTGCTGCAGGCTGGTGGGGCACCACGATGGCTACATTTTTCCCAATGGAACGTATCTCTTCCGCTTCATCTATTTCAATAACAACATTGTTTTCAGAAGGAGAGATTCCAGGTCCTATATCTGGAGCACCGTAATCATAGGCCACTATGGCATAATAGTAGGTTCTGCCATTCTGGACAGTATTATCTCGAAAGACATGAGTAATTCCTTCATCATAACCTAAGTTATATCCCATTCCGTTTACGAGACCGAAATCTGTAAACCCCCGGCATTGATGGCTGCGACCATACCGATCAGGATTGTGCGGTTCTCCTAAATAAAATTCTCGATCAAGTAAGTCACACTGGAATATTGGAAGCATAAACATAGGAGTTCCAAAACCATCGGTAATCACTTCTGCATCTGACATGTACCTATCAGTTGCACGGTAAACCTTATAACCTTCAAAGTCATTTACATTTCCGACAAAAGGG
>CATMBH010000138.1:0-4499 GCA_950063985.1 uncultured Fidelibacterota bacterium | reverse complement strand
ATTTTTGAACCATTTTTGAAGCCGGTTGAATATCCGATCCTTATTATAACCATGATTAATAATTTCCAATCGGAAACAATCATGGATACTATTTTGGACGCGCTTGCAAAAGGTATCGAAAAGTATAATTTGAACGCATAAAAAAGGACAGGTGATCCTGCCCTTTTCAAATGTGATTTAACTTTCCTGAAATTTTGAACTTCTCAAAAGTGTCTTGAGTAAATTATTTTAGTAAAATCAATTTGTTTGCTTGTACTTGTCCTGCAGCTTCCAAACGGTAGATATAAACACCGGAACTGATCATATTGCCGTGATTATCTCTGGCATCCCACAACACTGATTTCATTCCAGCATTTTCAAAACCGGACGAGAGTGTACGGATTTCTCTGCCCATTAAATCATACACTTTCAGATTAACCAGTCCTGCCTGCGGTAAGTTATAGCGAATGGAAGTGATGGGATTGAACGGATTTGGATATGCTGGATACAGTTCAACTGAAGAAGGTAATACAAATTCATCATTTACACTGACATCAGGCATTTCTTGGTTAAGAATTAAATGTATGTCATCTACAAACCAGCCAATGGATTCTTCACTACCATCAGATGTGAAAAGCAATCTTATATAAAGTTCATCTTCATTGATAAAACTGTCTAAATCAACAAATTTTTCTTCAATCTGGTTAAAGCCGTTCACAGTTAATATAGTCTGCCACATTCCTGATGAACCTCGCTTCAACTGCAAATAACCATAATCCCCTTCCCTGAACATTTCACCAGAAAAAAAATGAAAATAGGCCTGATCGAAATAAGTGAGGTTCAGCGGTTCTACAAGATAACAGGGGTTTTCTGAATTTGGTTCATAATTTGAGCCAGGACTATCATTCAATGCATGACCTATATCAGAATTTACATATTGTCTTCCCCATTCTCCCAGATCCCAACGATCCAATGCAGCTACATTTTCAAAATCACCCAATGTATAATCATCTGTAACAGTAAAAAATTTTAAGTCTGATTCAGTCTGATTGGACATACTGGATGCATCTGTTACTAGACCCCAGTATGTAATGAATGTTACTGGATCAGCGTCTGCATATGTTAAAGTGCCCTCATATATCCCAGATGTTCCTATTTCTGAACAAGCTGCTGTTTGTATGTCGCTGTTTCCAACCCGCCATTGCAATTCAACAGAACCAATACCAATATTATCTGAGGCTTCAATATAAACTTCATAACTACCAGCAGGATAGAATTGATCATTGATGTTCGATATTGAATGCACAACTGGCGGCACCTGATCTGCGCCAATATTGAATGAAAATGTTGATAATGGAGCACCGTAAGGTTTTGTAACCCGTTCACCACCGGTGGTTTCATAAGCAACGTAATAGTGCATTGTACCATTTTCACCGGAAGGGGTAATGTTGCCGATATAACCTCCTGCAGTCCCCGCAACCATATCCATAGAATCCGCAATTGTTCCATTCAAGCCCCAGAATAGTTGTAAGGTAGAAAAATCTATAGGATAATCTGCGCTTTCATCAATTTGTACTTCAAGCGGTATAAGGGTCACAGCATCTTCTGTATCATTTAATTCTTCGAATTCAATTTCACCCATATAGGGATAACTCATAACAAAGAAGCCGTTACCCGTTGAATAAATTAATCCATTACCGGTGAAAGGATAAGTTCCCCAATTCCCGCTATATAATCCCTGCTGACCCGGGTAAAAATCATAATATCCTACTTCAACGGGATTGGACGGATCAGACATATCCACGATTCGTGTTCCATAAACATAGTAAGAAATATAGAGCAAGTTATTTTTGAAAAACACGTTGTGTGCTGATTTGTTAGCAGCATTTGTTTCATTGGGATACCACGTGGATAAATGATTGATATTACTGAAATCCTGGATGTCAAAAATATTGATATAGCCGCCACTCTTTTCATCTGCAGTTATAGCATATTTGGAATCATCAGATACCCAAACAGCATGACAGCCATAATTGCTGTAATTATGCTCAACCATTGTAGTTGGATTAGTTTTGTCTGAGACGTCAACTATATATAAAGAGCCATTATAAATACCGCAGCCATACAGTGTATCATTTTTTACATAGCCATCATGAAAATAAGAAACTTCCCAGGAACCGACCTCTACTGGATTTTCCGGATCCGCAAGGTCTAAAATTCTGCAACCGCCAGCGTCAACATTAGCTCCAAAAATATAGGCATACCCATCGGCAATATTAATATTGTGTGCCGAGGTGAATGTTGATGTATAGGCGCCAACTTTAATTGGATTGAAAGGATCTTCAAGGCTTATGATATCCAAACCGCCACCTGATTCATTGGTAACGTAACAATAATGACCATGTACTTTCAAATCCCTCCATGTAGAAGATGCGCCTGGAATAAAACCAACTTCAACTGGATTGTGTGGATTGGTAGAGATGTCTATGATTGACGTGCCGTCACTTTTACCTGCCAAAGCAAACTCATGACCATCGGGAGCGGTATAGCCCCAAATATCACTGAAATAAGTAGAAGGTATTTGGCCTATCGCACGTACGTTATCGATTTCATAATTTTGTGCAAAAATTGAGCTTATAATGATTAACAATGGTAATAGTGTATTTTTCAAAATTTCTCCTGCTGATTTAATTTTTTAAAGTTTCGGGGTGAGATTGACTCTTGGAATTTACTTTATTGAGCAAATTCCTTTGTTCTTTGTTCCCAATTTTATATTTAGTTTCTTCTGAAATGATTAAAAAGATATTCACTAAAAAAACGATTGCTGTACTGTTATTACTCACTGGTATAAGCAATGGGCAAGAAAAATCGTTACTCAATGATTTACAAATAGATACAAAACAAAATGGTTTATTTTTAACCCTGCAGTCGTCCTTGCCTTTGAATATTGAAAATATAACGGGTTGGATCAATGAAGACTGGTTTTATATGACCGTTCACCAGGCTGTCGGAGATACAATTACATTACGGTCTACACCGCTCATCTATCCGGTTCTCGCTGTAGAAAATGCTAACGCTGAGGAATCAACTCAATTAGCAATACGCATCAATGGAAAAATTGAAAACTTCGAATTTTATCTTTCCGATGACAGGAAAACCATCATTGCTGCCTTATATTATCCCGCAGAAACAGTTGTAGCTTTGATGGAGCAAAAACAGGCAGGAGGTTATTCCAGTTATAAATTGGACTCGCGCTTACGAACCGTTTTTTATCTCACCGGGACTGCTTTTACCATCAGCGGAGTTATATCCGGTGATGGCTCTGATGAAATGAATACAGAACTCGCATTAGGTATTATCATCCTGGCTGGAACGTATTTTTACGATTTACTGACACAATAAAGATGATTGAACTCCTTCCCTATTATGCTTTATTTTATGTAGTCGGTTTAATACTGATGGGGCTTTTCGTCCGCTTCTTTTTATTCAACCGAAGGATGAAAAAGTATCGAAAACATAATCATGAAGATTAATTTTCTATTGATTAGCATTCTTTTTTTTGCCTGCAGTGCTTCACAGGCTATACCAGAACTAGGGTTAACGGTCACACAACAACTTGAATCTGACTACGAAAAAGGAAAATTGTCAGATGATGAATATTATACCTATATGACCTATAGTATTTTTGCACAAGATTTATTACCTGAAAAATATAAAGGTAATATAGGTCCTAGAGATGCCACACCCATCATACGCAAAGTCCAACGGGCCTACCCAACTTTAAGCCCCGCAACACAAGAACATTTAATGCAATGGATAAAACCATTACCGCCTAAACCACTCAAAACAGGAGTCAAGCCATGAAACGCATATTAGCTATAATATTTATTGTGGGATGCCTGTCAGCTGAGCCCCATCCCCAGGCAGTTCAATCTGCCCATAATATCATCCAAGTTTTTTCGAATCAATCTTCAAAAAAGCATATCAGTGATGATTTGCGCATTATTGCAAGATATGGACATAGTCTTCCCGAAGAAACGAAGAACGAATTAAGATCCCTGGGTTTTAATTTTGATGGACCTATCGTAAATCGTTCGTTTCTTGATGAACGTACGGAAGCCAGCGGTCTTGACGAAACGCATGATAATGGGATGTTTCGCTTTCACTATACAACAACTGGCAGTAATGCTGTGAGTACTGCCGATACAAATAGTAATGCTGTCCCTGATTATATTGAACAAATGTCAGATGTTTTCAATTATGTGGTTGCAGTGGAGTTGACCATGAACAGCTTTACGGAACCGCCTAGTGATGATTTCTATTCAGCAAACAATGATAATGGCGGTTCAGGTGCATATGATGTATATGTTCGCAATGCGGGAGCAGGTGTTTACGGGTATGTTCAACCTGAACTGTATGCCAATAATAATGGCAATAATGACTCGTAAATAATCATGGCACCCTCACTAAAAATACGTAGGTAAATAACCCAACTAAAATAAGGCCGATAAACGCTGCCC
>CATMBH010000137.1:0-4525 GCA_950063985.1 uncultured Fidelibacterota bacterium | reverse complement strand
AAGCAGCTCACAGCAAAATTTTCAGCTGTATGGCGCAATTGTTTAATGAAGGCCAGGAAATCGATACAGTTTCAATCGTAAACCAGCTCAAGAAGAATAAACAGCTGGAAAGCGTCGGCGGTGCCTACTATATCACAGGGCTTGTTGAGTCTGTTCCCTCCGTGGCGAATGTTGAAAATTACGCTAAGATCGTTCTGGAGAAAGCAATGCTGAGACAATTGATCATGATCTCCCACGGCTTATCCAAGGATGCTTATGATGATTCCCAAAGTGTTGACGAACTATTAGATCAGGCAGAGCAATCTATTTTTTTGATCTCGCAGCGACGGCTGCGGGGCGGTTTCCAGCATATTGACCCCATCCTCCATGAAGCATTTGAAAAACTAGATCAGATCCATTCCCGCTCTGGTGATGTAACTGGCATTCCTTCCGGTTTAGTGGATTTGGATGAACTGACCTCTGGTTTCCAGCAAGGAGAATTGATTATAATTGCCGGTCGTCCGGCTATGGGAAAAACATCTCTGGCTTTGTCGTTGGCCCGTAACGCTGCTGTGGATCATGGTCATGCAGTTGGCATTTTCAGTTTGGAAATGGCTAATCACCAATTGGCCCTGCGTTTATTATGTGCTGAAGCAAAAGTAGACAGTCATTTAGTGCGGACAGGAAAATTACCCAAAAAACAATGGCAGAACTTGAGTCTATCGGTTGGCATATTGGCTGAAGCTGCGATCTATTTGGACGATACACCGGCTATAAGTGTTTTGGAATTGCGTGCTAAGGCCCGCCGCTTGAAAGCAGAGCACAATATTGAATTACTTATTGTGGATTATCTGCAGCTTATGCAGGGACCAAGGGGAGTAGAAAACAGACAGCAGGAAATCTCTACCATTTCCCGATCCTTGAAAGCTCTGGCCAAAGAATTGGATATTCCGGTCATTGCTCTTTCCCAATTGTCCCGCGCTGTAGAGCAACGAGCGGAACACCGCCCACAATTATCAGACCTGCGGGAAAGTGGCGCCATTGAACAGGATGCGGATTTGGTGATTTTCCTCTATCGTCGATGGCTGTATTCCCAGGAAGATGAGGATAGGGGCAAGGCACAGATCATTATAGCTAAACACCGTAACGGACCTACGGGTTCATTGGATGCGGCGTTTATAGACCGCTTTGCCCGTTTTGAAAATTATGCGGCTATTGGTGATGAAATTGAAGCCGGGGTGCCTTTCTGATGCAAAATCCCTTATCCAGGTTTATTCCCCATCTTGTAGGTGAATATCCTAAACAATTCCTAGAATTGTATGAGCAGATTAATATTGCTGCTGATGATGAAAAAGAAAAAATCAAGCGCCTCCTCTGGGAGGCGTACGATTTTGGGATCACACATCACGAAGGCCAAAAACGTAAGTCCGGTGAGCCATACTTCAACCATTGTGTGGAAGTAGCCAAATTGCTGGCTGAATGGAAAATGGATCATATTACGGTTATCGGTGGATTACTCCATGATTCAGTTGAGGACACCGGTGCTTCCCTGGCAGACATTAGGGAAAAATTCGGTGAGGATATCACCAATCTTGTGGATGGTGTTACCAAACTGGGTGGTATCAAATTTACCAGCAGGGAAGAAAAACAGGCCGGTAATTTCATGAAAATGCTCTTATCTGTTGCCAAAGATTTACGGGTAATCATCATCAAGTTTGCGGATCGACTTCATAATATGCAGACTATTGAACATTTGCCTCGGCTGAAACAGCACCGCATTGCAGTGGAAACTCGTGATGTCTTTGTACCCTTATCTCACAGGCTGGGTATGGCCAAGGTCAAGTTCCGTTTGGAAGATCTGGTGTTCAAAACGCTTAAACCTAAAGAATTCAAGGACTTGGATTCAAAGATCAAATCGAGCCGTAAGGAACGTGAGAAATACATAAAATTATTATCGGACCCACTGCAAAAAGAATTAAACAAATTAGGCATTACAGCAGATATTTATGGCAGAGTTAAATCCCATGCGTCTATTTATGGTAAGATGGTTAAGCGAGATAAAAAGTTTAAAGAAATCTATGATCATTTGGCCATCCGGATTATCGTAGAAAAAGTTGAAGACTGTTATTTGGCTCTGGGCATTATCCATAATCAATGTACGCCGGTCCAGGAGCGGTTCAAGGATTTTATCGCTTCTCCAAAATCGAACGCCTATCAATCTATTCATACAACAGTTGTTGGCCCGAATGGAAAATTGATGGAAATACAGATTCGTACTCATGAAATGGAAGCAACGGCAGAAATTGGTGTTGCTGCACACTGGCAATACAAGGAAGGCAGCATCAAATTGAAAGATGTGGACTCACATGTAAAATGGCTGCGGGAATTGGTGGATATTTTGCAGTCTGAATCTTCCGATCCCAAGGAGTTCATGAATCTTTTAAAGATCGATCTTTTTAGAGATGAGATATTTGTTTTTACACCCAATGGAGATTTGGTACAACTACCCCTTAAATCCACGCCGATTGATTTTGCGTTTCAGGTGCATACAGAAGTGGGGTTGCATTGCCTCGGTGCAAAAGTGAACCAGAAGATTGTTCCGTTGAACACTAAACTTCAAAATGGCGATGCCATTGAAATCATTACCAGCAAAACACAAAAACCCAGTTACGGCTGGCTAAATTTTGTTGTTACGACCAAAGCCAGGACGCATATAAAAAAAGCGCTGGTTAAACAGCAATTTGAAGAAAGCATTGCACTTGGCCAGGAGATTTTGACTAAGACGTTGCGCCGTATGAAAATGAAAGCTATGTACAACGAAATCGAAGGATCTTTTAAAAAGTTCGGATTTGATAAGGTTGAACAATTGCTGGAAGCCATTGGCAAAGGTGATTTAACCATTCGAGATATACTGAACAAAATCAATCCAGAAAAAGAAGAAGCTCTGGATAAGGATACTCCCGAAGCAGAAACACGCTTTTTTGATTTTGCCCGTTCGAAATCTAAGGGTATTAAGCTGCAGGGAATTTCCAACTTAATGGTCTCTTTTGGAAAATGCTGTAATCCAATTCCCGGTGATCAAATGATCGGCTTTGTGACCAGGGGTCGAGGTATTACAGTGCATCGGACAGATTGCAGAAGCTTACCGTTATTGAGTAAGGAATCTGACAGGCTTGTTCCGGTTGAATGGGATGTTGATAAAAAAGATCTGTCCAATGTGCGTTTAAAAGTAGTGGGAGAAGACCGCAAAGGTATGTTGAATGATTTGACTGATTGCATCAACAAATCTGATATAAATATCGTCAGCGTGGATTCCAAAGTAAAGGATGCCATTGCTTCAACATATTTTATTCTTCAAGTTAACAACAGGCGGCAGCTGGAACGCGTCATCAAAAAAATGGGCAAAGTAACTGGTGTGGATTTCATCGAACGGACCGGTCAGTCCGTATAATCTATTTATAATAAAATATTATGCACCGCATCCTTGGTATTGATTACGGAGAAAAACGTGTCGGTTTAGCTCTTTCGGATCCAATGCACATGATTGCTTCTCCTTATAAAACTATCCCAAATAATCCTGATCTAATTGTAGCTATCCAATCCATAATGAAAGCTGAAATTGTTGAAATTGTTGTTGTTGGATTGCCAAAAGGAATGAAAGGACAGGAAACAGCACAGACAAAACATGTGACCAGTTTTGTTGAAAATCTCAATCAAAATGATATAAAAGTAGAATTGGTAGATGAACGATTGACATCTATAAGCGCCAAAAAAGCATTGGTGGAGCAGGGCATAAAGACAGGGCATAATAAAGGACTCATTGATCAGACTGCAGCAGCTATAATTCTCCAGCAATATTTAGATAGTCAACAATAATGAAGCTGAACAATTACCCTGATTGGGCGCTGGCCATCCTTTCAGGAATATTGGTAGGTGTGTCTTATTTACCCATCCCGGCTAGATTTTTAATTTATATTGGATTGGTACCCCTTTTATATATCTGGCTGAATAAAAGCGTTAAAACCAGTGCGTCTATGTCATATTTAGCTGCTGTCACCGCTCACACAATCGCCTTTTACTGGATAGGTTTGAATCAAGGTGCGACAGTATTCATCGCATTTTTATCTTTAGTTGCTGCCGTTTTTTACCTGGGCATATTTTGGGTTTTAGTTGGCATTGCTATTTCATTTTTACAAAAGCAATTAAAAATAGGTTTAATGATGTTTCCCTTTGTTTGGATCACCATGGAAACTATCCGCAGTTTAGGGTCCATGGGTTTCCCTTGGGGTGATCTGGCGTTGACTCAAGTTTCAATATTACCCATGATTCAAACAGCTGACATTACCGGAACTGCCGGGATTACATTATTTATCTGCCTCCTAAACGGATTATTTTATTTGGCTTTGTCTGCAACTCGGCCAAAACAATATATTTTGGGGGCAATCGTATTGTGGGGTATCGTTTTTGGAATTGGTTCATGGCGTCTTAATGCAGTGGAAATAAAATCCATTGCATCAGACTTTTCAGTCGCTGTCATCCAGCCTAA
>CATMBH010000136.1:0-4668 GCA_950063985.1 uncultured Fidelibacterota bacterium | reverse complement strand
GTGCGGCCATACTGACAACGGGGACCGCCATGAATATTCAGAATAAAAGGGTATTTCTTTTTTGGATTGAAATTCGGTGGTTTTATTAGCCAGCCCATTAATTTCTGGCGGCCATTTTTAAATGCAACTTCTTCTGCAGCTGAATAAATTTTACCATTTATATACTTCCGGTTTAAATGAGTTATTTGTTTTGTAACTCCGGTGCTCAAGTTTAGCGTAAACAACTCATCCGGTGATTCCAGGCTGGCGCCATTGTACGCCAGCGTCAAACGTGCCGCATCTGCAGACCAAGTACAAACTACCGTATTATTTTCAGTAATGATTTTTGCCCGACCGGTTTCAAGGTCTGCTTCTACAATATGCTGACGGCCATCACTGGAAATGCCGTAAAATATCTTATTCCCTTCAGGATTCCAAATAGGGGAGGTTGACAGAAACGAGGGTGTTATATCCCCCAATGTAAGCGTCCGGGCCGTGCGGTCTATATTTTTTCCATGTACTTGATGATTTTTTCCTATAATACTTACAGTATTCAAAACAGCATTAACAACACCCCAGCCTTTATAGGGTTGGTCGTGTCCAATATAGGCCAGTGTTTTACCATCCGGTGAATATGACAAGCCGCCTTCTTTTGGTCCGTTTGGAGTATTAACAGTTTTTACTTTTTCACCATTTGCTGACACACGATAAATTTCCTGTTCTTCAGTCCGAAAACGCCAACCTTCATGACGGAATGAAATAAAGGCGATTTCTTTACCATCAGGTGACCAGCAGGGCAACATATCATCATAATCACCGTATACCAATTGTTTTGCCGCACCCGATTTCGTATTGGCAACCCAGACGTGGGCATTTTCACTGTCGAAAAAGCCCTGGCCATCCAGGCGGTACCATATTTCTTTAATATGCCGATAAACCGGCGTTTCTACCTTTCCCCTTTTATCTATTTTTACTTCTTTACCCAATGGATGAAACAGGAATAATATTTTTTTCCCATCAGGCGACCACTTTATATCACTGACGGACCCTCTTGGCAATTTTGTAAGTGGTCGTGCTTCACCGCCATCCATGGGCAGCAACCATATTTGACTGGCAGTTTCCCGCTTACTAATAAAAGCGATGGTATTACCACCTGGTGACCAGGTAGGGGAATGATCATTACGTTTACCAAATGTTAATTGTTTTAAGCTGCGGCCGTTGGTTCCAGTTATGTACAAATTTGTATAATACGTCTTAGCTTTCTTATCCATGCGTTCCACAGTGCACACAACCTGTTTGCCATCGGGGTGTAGGCTGGGTTCCAATGGAATCCTGAACTTATAAATATCATCTATGCGGATGGGTTGTTTCTCGGACAAAATTAAACTTATTCCTTCTCTGGCAGCGACCATAGTAAATTACAATGATCATCGAATAATTTTAACATTTCCTGTACATCATTTTCATCATACAGTCCGTGGCCAATGGGTGCTTTATGATCCATATTGATTGTTTTAATATGATACCACTGTCCAGGAATCAATAATTCATCTTTACGATATTCGGCGATGGGATCGGCTCCGTTCAAACCGCTGGTAGGACCGAATTGCGAAATAGTATTTACTATACCATCATTTTCAAACCATGTGGAATCAGTAGCGGAGCCGTCAGTCCAATAGGCCTTATTACGACCCATAATCCTAGCATTGGCGCGCAAAATTAAACTCATAGTTTCGTTGGGAGCATAAAATCCGCTGGCACTGTCCAAGTGCGTGTTGGAAGTAGAATAGGAAAAATAATAGATACTGGAATTTGCCGGCGTAATCGTATTTAATTCACGAGCTCCTTCCAAGCTCACATCCCAGGCGGACATATTTTTGGTGCCCCAGGCCTTGTGTTCACGCATACGTCTGAAATATGCCGCCCACGTTTCACCTTCTTTTTTCTCAAAACCCCATTGCTGGAGGTCAAAATCATAAAAATTATTTCCAACTACGGCAGCAACGCCTATGAAGTCTTGTAAAATTGGAATCCCTTTTGTAATAATATCTGAAAGGGTGGAACCATTGTGGGGAGTGGAAATTGAGGTAATGGAATGAATCCACCCTGCATGTATGTAACCCATTAACAGGCTCTTTTCAGGAATAGATTCATCCTCATCTTGGTAGATTACATTTTCCAATAAATACTGCAGCATCCGTGCCGTTTGACCGCCCATGCTGTGTCCAATAATGTGTACCGGATGATCATGGTCCCATTGGGGGTATAATCCGGTAAAAATTTTCTCTGGTGGTTTCTGATCCAGTCCATATTGTTCCGCATGACCTAATCCATAATCAACCTGACCCCCTTTAATTTGATAAAATAATTCTACAGCACGGTCCCAGTTAGATGATACTGGACCTACTGATGCTGTATATACTTCAAAACCTTTATTACGCAGGTAACCCTCAAAATCATTTTTACCACCCCAATATTTATAACCAGCCATCTCATCTGACCCCCAACCCATGAAACCATGTACGAGTACTATAGGATATTTATTATCAGCAATAAGATAGGTGAACAGGATCAAAAATAATAACATCCTGCGCAGTAGAGCACTATATGGCAAGGTCATTTAATCAGTATAAAAATATCCGAAGAGGATCATCATTTCATCTACGCTCAATAAACCAAATGTCAATGTTTCATTCGTCCAGTTATAATAAGTGGCAATCAGTTTTAACCCTTCACCTGCTTCAAGCGTTATGGGAGGATCGAGATCAAGAATAGGGGGATGTTCCCAATCGTATGCAAAATAAATTAGTTCACCATCCCGGTCACCGCCAACAATCTCTACAGCAAACTCCAGCATATGTTCGTGAGCGTGGGAAAATAGTTGAAAAATATGTATACGTTCTCCTACGGTGATAGTATGCTCAAGCGTTGTCGTTTCTTGGGGAGGTAATTCGAAATTGGAATTATTTATGGACAGTATGTGTGCTTCATGCTCCACTTCTGATGGATCTGCAAAGTAAATATTGGTATAAACTTCTCCGATAAGCACTTCATCTGTTCTGTTTATATAATGGGAATTTTGATCTAACCCATCATTTATATCCACCTTCAGGGCAACTCCGGGGGGGAAATGGTAATTCATATATGGCCACTGCGTGCCAGCAAAGAAAACATGGTAATATGTGACTGCCAAATTATTTATTATATAGTTGCCATTTGCATCCCTATAGTCTCTATATACACCCGGATCTGGGTAAAGAATTGAAGGCATGAAGTCCTCAAAAGAATATAGAATAAAATGATGGCTTCCAGGGCGCATAGTGACTTCAACTTGTTTAATATAAACCTCGTCTAATGTATCAATTGTCACAAAGTTTAAAAATTCACGTTCATATTGAGGTTGAACCTCAAAGGGCCCCAAATGCACCTGCATACCATTTTCCGGAGGTGTAAGAGGAACAAATTCTATTTCTACAAAACGGGTTGTATCGCCTAGCAATGAAGAATCGGCCACAATCCCTGTTTCAGGCGCACCTGCTACGATCCATTGACGAATAAATTCCAACTGCCCATTAGTTAAATAAGGCATCCCCAAGGGCATCAATGAACCATAATGAGGATGTTCACTATAAAAGTGTTCTTTATCAGGTGCGTTTATTTTTTCCCACAAAAAACTTTTATACAGACTGCTTAAGCCCTCCGTTCCCAGTCTTTCTAGATCATTATCCTTTGCACTCTGATTATTTACCGGGTGATTTATCAACTGATCATAAGCCACGTCGGCAGTAAGTAATAAATTCGATTGATTTGCGAATGATGTACCAGCTGTATGGCATTCCATACAGTTGGTCGCAAATATATCTTCTTGGATCATTTTCCAAGTGTCCCGGCCCATAGATAATGATTCGTCATTACTTTTGGCTGGTTCCTCTTCACAACTGATAAATAAGATGGCTGGAAGAATAAATATTATTTTAATCATCTTCATAAGCAGGTGAGCATAAATATTTTAAGCCGCTTTTACAAGTGCAATGTGGTAAAAAAATCAAAACCCTCAAATAACACGAGGGTTTTGATTTTGGCAAGTGTTAGATGATATGTACTAAGTGCAACAGGTTTCGATCAAGGCAGCGCAGACCTGATAGGGGTCCATGTTGGCAGATGGACGGCGGTCTTCTAAATAACCGTGGCCGTCTTTGACTGTAGCCATAGGAATACGGATGGAAGCCCCACGGTCGCTCACGGCGTACCGAAATTCATGAATGGAACAGGTTTCATGAAGGCCCGTTAAGCGTTCTTCATTATGAGCGCCATAAACAGCAATATGTTCTTTTACTACAGGTCTAAATGCTTCACAAATTTTCTCGTAAGTTTCTCGAGAACCACAAGTTCTTAAAACTTCGTTAGAGAAATTACTCTAGAAGCGTGAACTTATCTTGAAATAATTCAGAAGAAAATATGAACTATATAGTTTATATACTAAATTAAGGAGTATGGATCAGAACCTTCGGAGCCTGATCCTCAACGAGTGTTTCAATCTTGCCAGCACACTTCCACTCACTTACCGTATCAGGATATAGCTCCGCCACTTCATTTTTAGGTTTCATCGCATTTAGCATTGCTCGCCTTACTGCATTGTAGCTAGGTTCACTGAAGCTGAAGTAATAGCCAACGATACAATGGCTATAT
>CATMBH010000135.1:0-4681 GCA_950063985.1 uncultured Fidelibacterota bacterium | reverse complement strand
CCGTAACATTGCTGGATATAAATACAGCCATTAAAAGTGATTTGATACAATTGCCTAAAATAGGACCTGTTACGGCTGGAAAAATTATTAAAAATCGAGATAAAAATGGCCCATTTAAAACATTCGAAGATTTGTTGAAAATTAAAGGAATTGGGCAAAAAACTCTGGATCAACTGAAACCATTCATACAAATAAAATAATATGATAAAAAAATTAAGTAACCGACAATTTCGCTCTGATTTATTGGAACTGTTTATTATCCTTTCATTTATATTTATGATCTTTACTATATACGTTCCCAAAGCCATTTGGGAGGAAGAAGCTCATGCAGAAGAGCAAAGTCGGTTTTATATTCAGAATGTTTTTGATGTGGAATCATTTTACAACACGTTGACTGATTCCTTTAATGTTGATGGTCTTTGGGCCATTAATCTTATAAATGCTGTCCGGGATTCAATAATGGCTGACTCAACCTATCTTGATGAAAGAGTGTTGTCTTTAAATGGCAAAGATGTTGCTGTAAACATACCCAAAGGATTTGACGTCGATTTTGACACAACATTCGGTTTTTTTAAAATCCGTCGTGATACCATAACGGATACAACCCATACTATTGTGATATATTTAGAAGATTTAACCAGGAATGATACCATATTTGTCCAGCATAAAAAGTTAGCTGAATACGAAGCGAGTCCTAATTTTGTAGAAAAAATCGCCACAGAATCAAAAGAACGTTCTGAGCTGACCAATTATTATGATTCATACCAGCCCGATGTGTCCATGCTTTACTGCCCATTAACACAGGAACGCTACAAGATCACCATCGCTGATAATAAAAGCAGTGTTCGAGTCGCCAGTCCCATTACTGAACTTTATAAGGAAAGCCGTTATTTAATATTTTCATTTAAAGCATATAACCACGGATATATTAATGACGGTTTACGCAGTTGGGACTAGGTTCTCACTGTGATTTATCTCTCATTTAACGAATCATCGCTCCTGTGTTCAGTATGGTCACAGGGCGATGATAAATCCATTCTAACTCAAATATCTCAAATTCCTCTTACGGGTGATTTGGATGATGCCCGCGGTAATGACAAAGTTTTCAATGCAATTTTAGAACAAGCATTTAAAACCCTATCCAGTGAAGTTCAACTGGATGGCCATGAAGCGTTTGTAACCATTCCAGATTACTGGGTCCATCATGATTTTACCGAAGTGGACGCAGGTATGGGTGCAGCCGATACATGGGATTATATCCTTTGGCAAAAAGATCAGCGGCTTGGAGAAAAAGGTGTCGATTATCTAACTTTTGCTGAAAACATTCAGGATAATATTAAACATGTTATCCACGTCCCCACGCTGCTTATTTCTGATATAAAACTTTCAATCAGTGAATATGGCGCTGAACCCATTTGTCTCGGTACAGAAACAATGGTATTTACTGGACCTACAAATCGAACCTTTGGTGTCATCAGTGATGCTGGTAAAGGATATGACCTTTTTGTTATTAAAAGAAATAAACTATATGCGGGAAGTGTACGATTTATCAAAGGGGAGTGGAAAGTTTCTAAATCATTTGGGTTTAAATCTGATATTGAAGAATTATTAAAAATTCATAAAAATGCTCCACGGAAAAATTTAAACCCTGTTTACAGTTTAGATAAGTTATCAGAAAAGAAGCAAGAACATTGGTCAGAAAACAAATTGCAGCATATTAAACCATTTGCTAAAGTAAGTGCAGAGACTACAGAAGGGCTGGATGAAATGCCGTACCATTTATTGGCTATCCAAAGCATGATGGCTGACGACAGATTCAGCAGATCAAAATTTAATCTTTTTTCTACTGCAGGATTAATAGAAAAAATTGATGAGCCGCAAATTCAAGAGGACATGGCTAAAAAAGAAGACACTGTTAAACCAGAGAAAAAGCAAACCAAACCAGCGGAAAAGGTTCAAGAAAGCAAACCAAATAATCTTCAAAATGTTGTTATCTTTATAACTATCCTTATTTTCATCTTATCAATTATGATGTCAATATATGTAAAAAATCCTGACTTTATACCCATCGATGATATTATTAAAAAATTCAAAAAAGAAGAGATGCCGCAACCAACTGTAAAAATAGAAAATATTATTGACTCTACTTATCCAAGTCAGTTAGTTGAAATAATGGGTTTTTCAAATTCGATGATTTCTGGAATAGATTTTATTTATAATAATTTTGAGCACAGGAATGTCAGTTTTTTATCTGTAGGTGGTAGAGATATGCAGTTAGAGATAATGAATGGTGAAGAAGTAGAACCAGAGCTAACAGATCTTGGAGCAATGATCAATTATTCTGTGCAGGGAATAGATTGTTGTGGAGGATTTAAGCACTTTTATGATTTTAAACTACCATTGAAGAAAGCCACAGAAACCGGAATTACCGGTAGCGTTAATTCGTTCCAGGCTGCAATAGCCACTCATGATGTATTGGCAAAAAAGCTGCAGAGCATTGATAAAGGATCATTAATTCAAACACCCTTTATACTCAAAATTACAGGAGAACAAAACAGGATAATTTTTTTTAAGACATTACAGAGTCTTGAAGAAAACATATTATTAAGAAAATCCATTATCAAAACTGATCCAGAAACAGGTGCAACACAGTCTGTATTTTACATTTCTATATTTGAGCGCAAAGGAGCTTAATGCGCATCCTGGCCGGCCGTTTTAAGGGCCGTTCAATAAAGACGATTTCGTCGACATCATACCGACCGACCCAATCCCGCATTCGCAAGAGTCTGTTTGACATATTGGGGCCGTTGAATGGGTTATCATTTCTTGATCTATATTCCGGCAGCGGAATCATTGGTTTTGAAGCAGCCAGTAGAGGTTCAGATAATGTTACGTTTGTGGAAAATGATTATACCACAATTAAGCTTTTACATGAAAATGTACACAATTTTGAGAAGAATATTTTTTCTATCAATAAGAAATATTCGTTGAATTTTTTAAAAACATGTAGAGAACATGACATCATTTTTGCAGATCCGCCATATACGTGCAAAGAGTTGCCGGAACTGGTTAAATTAGGTTGTGATCGCATTACACCTTCAGGTACCTTTATTCTAGAAACAAGAACTGGTATTGAATTACCTGAAAGCGCAGATGTAAGGATTTATGGTGACACACAGCTAAATTTCTGGATGAAATGAAAAAAATTATTTACCCCGGCACTTTTGATCCCATAACCAACGGCCATTTGGATATTGCTGAACGTGCGTCGAAATTATTTGATGAACTGATATTTGTCGTTGCCAATAACCCGGATAAACAACAGTTATTTTCTGTAGCAGAACGGATGGAAATGATTAGCAAATCCACTGGCCATTTGTCTAATATAAGAGTTGAATCCACTAAAATTTTGACAGTTGATTTTGCAAAGGAAAATTCAGCACTGGCTATTATTAGAGGATTAAGACATGTCAGTGATTTTGAATATGAGTTTCAAATGGCCATGATGAATTATAATATGGCACCGGAGATCACAACTATTTTTATGATGCCCAGTGAAAAATATGTCCACTTGAATTCATCTATATTAAAGGATATTGCAAAATTGGAAGGTGATGTATCCGAATATGTCCCGGTGTACGTTTTGGAGCAATTACAATCAAAATTGAATAGCTGAAATATTGTAAATTTTCCAGCTGATTCAGACTATTTTAATCTAATCTAAATAATAATTAATGCCTACATACGACTACATTTGTAATAAGTGCGGACATACGTTTGAACTCTTTCAATCTATGTCTGAAGCACCGCGCAAAACATGCCCCGTATGTAAGCGTGTAGTGCGGCGTTTAGTGAGTGGCGGATCTGGTTTAATATTCAAAGGATCGGGTTTTTATTTAACCGATTATAAGAATGAAAAAAAGCCGCCAAAGGACAAAAAAGAAACAAAGAAAAAAGAACCATCAAAAACTGTTAAGAAAGCAAAAGATTGACTACTGAAAACTATCATTACACACATCCGGCTGACGGTAAAAAGATCACTCTAAAAAACGATCAACTTGTCATTCCTGACAATCCGATCATTCCATTTATTGAAGGAGATGGAATCGGTCCTGATATATGGCATGCTGCTGAACAGGTAATTACTGCCGCAGTCAAAAAAGCATACAACGGTAAACGTAAAATTCACTGGATGGAAATTTTTGCCGGAGAAAAATCATATAACTTATTTGGTAAATGGCTACCGAATGAAACACCGCATGCTATTCAAGAATATTTCATCTTTTTTCCCTGAAGATGGAGATGAAACAAAAAAAACGATCCTTAAGGCATACAACAAAAACGGGCCTGCTTTTATGAGCCTCAAGAGTGATCCACAATTAAGCAGATCAATAACAGGAAAATAATCATGGGAAAACTGGTTAACTATGTAACACCTCTTCACCAGGGCACCAGCCGGGCCTATATTGACCGAATGGTGGATGACAAAGTCCACTGTATGCTAAAGGCAAAAGAATACGAGGCCGACTATTGGGACGGTGACCGCCGCTACGGTTACGGCGGGTACAAATACTTGCCTGGTCGCTGGAAGCCGGTAGCTCAGGGCGAGACGGAAGCAGTCCTCAGGCTTCCTGGTCCACCGCCGACGAGGTCTGGTTGATGAGGGCTGCTAGATAGCCCG
>CATMBH010000134.1:0-4728 GCA_950063985.1 uncultured Fidelibacterota bacterium | reverse complement strand
AAACTTGAAAGTTACAATAAGAAAGCAGAAGAGTTAGAAAAATTTGACAATAAAATAGCGAGTATAAGTGGTGTAAAAGATTCAAATCAAATTGTAGAATGAAATTTTTTTTACTTTTCATATTATTTACCGGTTTTAGCTTTTCCATTGATTCCCCATCAATTGTTGTTCTAGGTATCGCTCAGGATGGTGGTTCGCCCCAAAGTGGATGTGAAAAACCCTGCTGCAAAGATCTTTGGAAAAAACCTGAAAAACATTTAAAAGTGTCAGCCATTGCCATTATCGATCCAGAAACAGAGCAATCATGGATGATCGATGCCACACCAGACTTTCCAGCACAACAGCAGATAGTTACAAAGGAATATCAGTCAGAACTAAAAGGGATCTTTTTGACCCATGGTCATATCGGCCATTATACCGGATTAATGCATCTTGGGCGCGAAGTCATGGGTGCAAGTTCAATGCCGGTTTACGCTATGCCCGGGATGAAATCGTTTCTTCAGAACAATGGCCCTTGGGAGCAGTTAGTATCGCTGAATAATATTACAATCCGGGAATTGAAAAATGGTGAAGCTGTTAAATTAACATCTGGACTTTCCATCACTCCTTTCCTGGTCCCCCATCGGGATGAATATACTGAAACTGTGGGGTATAGAATTGACGGACCGGAAAAATCACTAATTTTTATTCCGGATATTGATAAATGGTCAAAGTGGAAAAAAGATATTCGAGATGAAGTGACAAATGTGGACTATGCTTTATTGGATGGCTCTTTCTATGCTAATGGCGAAATTCTAAACCGGGATATGAGTGCAATACCCCATCCATTTGTAACAGAAACAATGGATCTTTTCAATTCAACTTCTACTACAGATAAAAGTAAAATTTATTTCATCCACCTGAACCATACCAATCTGGCTCTGAAGGTAAATTCAGTTGCTTTCAAAGAAGTAAATGATCGAGGTTACCGTATCGCTTATGAAGGACAGAAATTAAAACTATGAGTAAACGCATTTTTATATCCGGGGCCAGCAGTGGTATTGGTGAATACCTGGCCTATGCCTATGCTGGTCGGGGCGCAACAATAGGTCTGGCTGCCCGGCGGGAAGAACTATTGAATAAAGTTGCACAAAAATCCAATGAACTCGGCGGTGCTGCGCATGTTTTTCAAGTAGATGCCAAAGATCAACTCGCCTGCAAGTCAGCTGCTGAAGAGTTCATGGCTCAAGCCGGGGGGATAGATATGGTTATTGCCAACGCCGGGATCGGCGGGCATGATGACCTCATGAGCGGCGACGCATCTGCCATCAACAATATTATTGAAACGAATGTATTGGGTGTCACCAATACGCTCATGCCTTTCATCCCTGCCATGAAAGAACAAAAAAGCGGTGTCCTTGTGAATGTCAGTTCAATTGCATCTTTTTTGCGAATCGCATACCATGGCGGTTACGCCGGCGCGAAAGTGAATATCCGCCTCATGGCTGACAGCTGGCGGCTGACACTTTCAAGATACAATATTCAGGTTACTACCATTTGCCCCGGGTTTATTAAAACACCTATGACAGCGGAATTAAAGGGGATGCCCTTTCTCCTGCCGGTGGAAACAGCCGTTGAAAAAATTGTCAGTGCCATCGACAGGGGTAAGAAAACATTTGTTTTTCCCTGGCAGATGAAAATGATGATCCCTCTGTTGCGGGTCATGCCAGATGGGCTGCTGCGGATGTTTGGTAATTAATCTGACTTTTTATCAAAAAATGTAGTCTCATACAAAACAACACTTTCTAACGAACCACCTGCCATATTATACATTAATTCATATGGCGTTAGACATTCATCCGGATATAATACACAAAGATCATCTAAATATGTCAATTCAAGATCTGAGCTTGAGACTCTATATTCATACGTTTTTGAATAATTAGTATAATGAAAAGTGATCTCATCACTAGATGCATCCCACGTACCTGAATATTCCAGTGTTTCAGAATCAAGTGTATTAATTGTTTGTTCAAAAGATTTATCATTATTTATCAAAAGAGTGATCTCATATGACCCAAAAACCCAATCGATATTGCCAATTTCAAATTGGCTGCCAGCATTTACAGTTTCCTGAGCAACTGCCAAAGTACCACTGATCATAACGCTGTCATTCACCGTCTCATGGTATAATGCGCCGGCCGAAATGGTTAATTCAGGCCCATTGACTGTAAATTCAAGTTCCCCTTCGTAAACATCTGCAGCATCATTATTAGATTTGGTCAACTGGCTGTACGATCCAAAATCGCCGTAATCATAAATATTTAAAAGATAATTCGTCTCTTCTGAAGGGACGCCAAATACTCTCTTTGCAATAGCAATCTGTAATACACCATTTGCTTGATATAAGTACATGTAATTCAAAGAGGCTTCTTCTGCCCCACTTAGTTCAATTGAACCTGATCCAACTTCATATGGATTTGTGACTGTTTGTGATGAATTGGAAGCAATATTATAAGAATAATTTATTTTGGTTCCTTCCCAATTGCTGATTAAGTCTTTGGAATAAGAATCACCATCATCTTTCTCACAGCTGAATATGAATAGTATTATAATCAGTAAAATCGTCTTTTTCATTGGTTCAGTTTAAGCCTAATAAAAATTTTCCAAAATATCTTTATAGCGCTCAGTTACCACTTTCCTACGGACCTTCATGGTGGGTGTTAATTCATCCTTGTCCTGGTCAAAATCTTCTTCCAATACAAAGAATTTCTTTATGGTTTCATATGAAGCCAGTTTTTCATTTTTAAAATGTACTTCCTGGCGATAGAGTTCCAACACTTCTTCTTTCTTTGAAAGATCAGCCTGATCCTTGTACAATAATTTTCTATCACGGGCAAATTTGGTGATCTCATCTTCGTCCATGGTGATAAGTGCCGTAAGATATGGTTTTGCATCACCATATACCATGGCCTGGCTTACGTAAGGGCTGGTCTTAAGCAGATTCTCTATATTTTGTGGGGCGACATTCTTACCGCCGGCTGTAATAATTAAATCCTTTTTTCGATCTGTAATAAATAAATAACCATCTTCATCTATATAACCTACATCTCCTGTATGTAGCCAGTAACTACCATTGCCATCCGCCTCCAGAAGTTCATTAGTTGCTTTTTCGTTTTTATAATACTTTTTTATGTTTTGCGGTGCACGGACAAATATTTCGCCATCTTCTGCTATTCGTATTTCAGTATCAGGTAACGCCTGACCCACTGAACCAATTTTAACAAAGCCAGGTCTATTACATGAAATAACGCCAGTTGTTTCGGTCATTCCGTAACCCTCATAAATCGAAATATCCATCCACTTGAAATAATGAATGATTTCCGGAGAAATAGGCGCTGCACCTGAAATCATAAAGCGCACTCGACCACCAAAAATATCCCTGATCTTATTGTAAATGAAAAACCTGGCAATGGCTGATTCTAATTTTAATAAAAAGGTAATCGATTTTTCCTTCGATAATAACTTGGCTCGTTTTTTCCCGGTTTCTACGGACCAGTTATAAACTGTTTTTTGTATCCATGTCGCATCCCCAATCCCAATAGCAATCCGGGCATAATATTTTTCAAAGACTCGTGGGGTTCCAAAAATAATTGTCGGGCCAACCTGGCGCACATTGTCCGGCATATCTGCAATACTTTCAGCAAAGGCAGTTGCATTTCCATAAACGAGTTTTATAAAATGACCCAGCAAGCGCTCAGCAATATGAGCCAGGGGTAAATAAGCAACTGAAAGATCTTCACGCCTGATATCGAGCATATCAGGTAAATGTTTGATCGTAGTGATAACATTGAAATTGTCAATCACACCAGCTTTAGGATGGCCAGTTGTTCCAGATGTATATATAAAGCTGACGACTTCTTCAGGCTTACTGGCTTCAATCCTTTTTTCAAAAGAACCATCATCATTTCCAGATTCAATAAATAGAGAAAATGGTATCACATTAGGCAGGTCTATTGGATAATAAGGTTCAAACACAATCACTTTCTCAATTTTTGGTAATCTATCCCAAATTTCTAAAATTTTATCAAGTTGCTCTTGATCTTCAACAAACATAAGTCTTGCATCGCTGTGTTCTGCTATATAATGAACTTGTTCTTCCGTATTGGAATGATAAACTGGTGCCGTGACACAGCCAATACACATAATAGCCATATCACACAGCACCCACTCCAACCGCGTTTGTGAAAGAATAGAAATCTTATCACTTGGTTTCATTCCGGAAGCCTGGAGAGCCAAACCGATCTTTTTGGATATTGCTCCATACTCACCCCAGGTTTGAGATTTCCAAACACCTTGTACCTTGCTCCAATTGGCTATTTCGTCTTTTTGATGGGTTACATGATGCCAAAATGCTTTCGGCACAGTATTACAAATATTAAAATCAGGTTTACTCATGATCTCCAGAGACTTGCTCTGCGGACGTATTTACCTTCTCCCAAATACATTTCCCGAACTTTTTCTTCTTCGTATAATTCATCATAAGTACCGCTTAAGAAAATTTTACCTGATGTAAGCACATAGCCATAATCAGCGATCTTCAAGGCATGGTTCACGTTTTGCTCAACCAATAGAATTGTTACTCCCGACTGATGGAGATCTTTGATGATGGAGAAAATCTCCTGTACCAATTTTGGCGAAAGGCCAAGTGACGGTTCATCTAAAAGTAATAGTTTTGGATCCAGCATC
>CATMBH010000133.1:0-4763 GCA_950063985.1 uncultured Fidelibacterota bacterium | reverse complement strand
ACCATTGGAGGAGGTGTCTGTACCTCTGAAAGAATGTGGTAAGGCTTTGGATAACGGAAAGCGAGATGTGGAAAGTGGCGGTTCTATTATCGGCTCGACTTAATTCAGGACGCAGAAGAAGGAGAGGCGAAATTCGAGTTATCTGACAACTTGAATTTCAAAGACTGGACTAATCAAAGCTTTGGAGTGCAACATGGAAAGGTTCACACCTTTCGTTTGCGTTTCAAACAATCAATTGCAGATCGTGCAAGAACCATTCAATTTCATCCGTCTCAAAAAGTCATCTCGGAATCCAACAGAGATGGCGAGTATGTGATCGAGCTTAAAAACAGTGGTCATCAGGAAGTATTCCGCGAACTCACTCATCCTGACTGGTTAGCGAGAGTACTTTTAGAGGGTGATGATAATTTGATGAGTGAATTCCAGAGATACTCAGGTCTTGTGGCTAAAATGGCTGCCGAAAAGAGTAACGTGTGTGACGGAGTTAAGACAAGGTTTGGACAAGGTATGTTTAAAGAAATATTCTTAACAACGAACAAACGTCCAGTGATAAATAGTTTGGGGCTATAGCTCAGTTGGGAGAGCGCTTGAATGGCATTCAAGAGGTCGTCGGTTCGATCCCGTCTGGCTCCACCATTTCAAAATGTCGCAGTAGCGGCATTTTTTATTAGATTAAAAAGGTTATGAAAATTATTTTCGTCATATTTATCTGTCTTTTAGTGGTCGGGTGTGAAGTGGAAGATAATGATTATGATATTAATTATGACTCAAACTGGGAAACACTGCCAGCTCCGGTTGCTCCAGATACTATGCTCAAGCATGATGACCTGTATTTTGTCAATGAAAAAACAGGATGGTTGGTGACTAGGAATGGTCAGATCTATAATACCAGTGATGGCGGCGAATCATGGATTCTACAATTTGAGGATGATATTTATTGGCGTTGTGTCGGTTTTGCAGATGAACTGCACGGCTGGGCAGGGAATAAGCTTGGCGATGATGGCAAACTTCTTTATCAAACCAATGATGGCGGGGAAAATTGGTCGCTTGTAGATAATATTCCCGAACCTGTCCCGCCCGGTTTATGCGGTATTTTTGTTTATAACAGCAATATTATCAATGCTTGCGGCAGGATCTATGGTCCTGGCGTGTTTATCCGTAGTGCGGATGGCGGGTCAAACTGGAATTCGGTGGATTTGAATGATGTAGCTGAAATGCTGATTGATCTCTATTTCTGGGATGAATTGAACGGCATCATCGTTGGCGGTACATCAGGAGGTTTTGATGATTCCCATGCCATAATTTTGGGTACCAATGATGGCGGAGTGAATTGGGAAGTGATTTATGAAGGCGAGCGAAATGGAGAATGGTGCTGGAAGATCTCATTTCCTACGCCAGAGATAGGATATGTCTCCATCCAAAGTAGTTGGTGGGACGATGCAGTTGATGAATATTATTTAAAAACGACTGATGGTGGCAATACCTGGTCTGAACATGTTTTCTATACTGTAGCGCAAAGTGCGGAAAATGGCGGCTACTCTGCCCAGGGTATCGGGTTTATTAACGAAGATGTCGGCTGGATGGGTAGTTATTTTGACCACCCGACCCTGATGACTCTTGATGGTGGAGCAACTTGGTCCGAGTCGGAATTTGGGTTGCACGTCAACCGCATCCGGTTTTTATCTAAAAGTATCGGTTATGCTTCCGGTATAACTGTGTATAAATATACTTCTGATTAAAATTAGTTTATATATTACTTGGTGACAGAATAATTAAATTTTAGTTTAAAAATAAATTCCACTTAAATAAACGAATGTATATGCAAAGACTCACGGTTTTATTACTCTTTTCATTTTTTTCATTTAACTGCGCACACCTCAAAATACTCAAGGAAGCCCAGCATTATTTTGATAATCGCTTGTCCAATCCCGAAGAAGCAGAAGCCTACCCCGAACTAACTGATCGTAATAGGTTAATGGGAAATTTATCTGCTGAAAGAACCTGTTACAATGTTAGTCACTATGATCTGAATTTGGACATCGATGTGGAGGCAAAAACCATTGTCGGTTACAACACGATCACAGCTTTAGCTGTCCACGATTTCTCAACACTGCAGATCGATCTGCAACATAAAATGAATATTGAAAAAATAGAGTATAACGGCAATGAGTTGAATTATTCTCGAAAAGAAGATGCTGTTTTCGTAGAATTTCCAACTATGACTCAAGGAACTGAATTTTCGTTCACTATTTACTATAATGGAACGCCCAGAGTAGCTCCGCGACCGCCCTGGGATGATGGCTTTGTTTGGGAAAAGGATAAGGCTGACCGCCATTTTATTGCTGTAACAAGCGAAGGACTTGGTGCGAGCCATTGGTGGCCGTGTAAAGACCATATTTCTGATGAGCCTAATAGTATGGCAATAAATATTACGGTGCCCTCTGATCTCATGTGTGTATCCAGTGGTCAGCTCAAAGAAATAAGAGATGCTGGCAATGGCAAAACCGAGTATCGCTGGTTTGTAAATAATCCGATTAATAATTATAACATTTCAGTGAATATTGGTCATTATACAGTCATTCAGGATACGATTCATTCGCTTGGAAAAGTAAGGGATGCTACATATTATGTTTTGGATTATAATGAAACTGTCGCCCGGGAACATTTCAAGGAAGCTCGAACTGTCATCCGAGTACTGGAACATTATTTTGGTCCCTATCAATGGTGGGAAGATGGGTATAAACTAGTTCAGGCTCCTTATCTCGGCATGGAACATCAGACTGCTGTAACATATGGTAATAAATTCAGGATCTATGATAAATCAAAATCCAGGAATATTTATGGATTCATCGATTATATCATCCTCCATGAAACAGCTCACGAATGGTGGGGCAACAGCATAACAGCCTGTGATCCGGCCGATGTGTGGATTCATGAAGGATTTGGCACTTACACAGAAGTTCTTTATGTAGAATATTTGCTGGGTTATGATTTAAGCATTGATTATTTCATCCAGAAACGTAGAGGCATAGGGAACCGAAAAGCCATTGTGGGTCCGCGTAATCAGAATTACTGGGGTTTTAGCGACGCATATAATAAAGGAGCATGGATTATCCACACTCTGCGGAATGTAATCGATGACAATGAGTTATTCTTTAAAACATTAAAAGGTTTTGCTGTGGATAATGCCAAGGGCATAGTATGCACGGAAGATGTCCGGGATTATTTTGCTGAAAAAACTGGGATCGATTTAACCAAATTCTTTGACCAATATCTATTCAACCGCAAAATACCGATATTAGAATACGCGCAGGAAAACGGCCAATTTTACTATCGCTGGGTTGGTGCCATTAATGAATTTGATATGCCGATAAATCTGTTGGTCAATAAATCAGAAAAACGAATTTATCCTACCATAGTTGCGCAAAGTATCAGTATTCCAGAATATGCTACAGTTGAAGTGAAAGACTGGGAATATTTGATCATCAAAAAAGAAAATGAAGACCTTTTGACCAGCGCTGCAATTAGCGCTAGTAATTAAATTTTTTGTTAGTGTAACTTTATTGTAATTCTTTTATTAATCAAGAACGACTGAATGAACAACAACAGTTTTAAAGCACTTTTTCAAGTGTTAAGCAGCGAACAGCAAATACTCATGCGCACGGACCAGAAAGCATTTACATTGCTATCTATTTTGGGTGTATTCATGGTCTTTTTTATTATTCACTTTTTAAAGATCCAGATAAACTGGTTTACGTTTATTTTGGTCTTTGTGTATTTTCTTGCTGCGTTTATGGCGATCGTTTATTTGGTCCTTGTTATTGTTCCGAGAGTACGAGAGGACAAAATAAATGAAGATAATCCTGAAATAAATGCAACATTTTTTGGAGGTATTAGTCAATTTTCTACGGCTGAAGATTACGCCGATTATTTAGCAAAAATAGCCGCAGATGAAACAAAAACATACAATATGTTTACTACGCAAGTCTTTGCCTTAGGTAAGATAAATTACTATAAGAATAAAAATTTGAAGCTGGCCATTCTCTATTTTGCCTTAGCGATCATGTCCGAACTGTTAATCATAATGTCAATGGCCTGGGGCCGGGCTTTACCATTTCTGTTTCCAAATTAATGAAAAATATTTTCCTGATTTTAGCTGTCATTTGGCTTGGTTGTGCAACTCCAGGCCCAGGTCCCCAGGGACCTCCAGGTCCGCAAGGTGAGCCGGGTACCCTAGGAGAAAGAGGTCCCCAAGGATCTCCTGGCCCGGCTGGGCAAGTTGACCCTGCTTTAATTAAGAAATTAGAAGATGCTTTGAACAGCGAGCTATCCGCAGCAAATAAAGAAGTTGTTTCCGCTTCCGTCCATTTTTCATTTGGCATAGCACCGCCTGTCATGGGCTTTGCAGTAATGACGAATTACGGAAAAATTTATCAACTTAAAAATAAAAACGAAGTAACAATGGGGGATAGCTTCGAATTACTTGTACGTGTTGCAGAATATGATGATTTCGTTTCACTTTCATTTTTATCAGGTGCAGAAGGGCAAAAACATTTCTACTTGGCGATCACCGAGAGCGGGCTTTCCTTTGTGTCTGAAGACCTAAAAAACTGGTCATCCAAAGGTGATGTACCTTTAAAATGATCTTCAAAATCGCATTCCTTGCGGTCATTTTTTCATCCTTACTTTATTCCGGTCATCCCATAACAATTGATGGTTTGTTTGACGATTGGGCTGAAGTTGATGTAAGCTATTCAGATAGT
>CATMBH010000132.1:0-4772 GCA_950063985.1 uncultured Fidelibacterota bacterium | reverse complement strand
AATTTCTTTGGCAGGAGGGCCATACGGCTCACGCTACTGCTGAAGAAGCTGAAGAAGAAACGCTGCAAATTCTAGAATTATATCGCCAACTTGCAGAAGACTTTTTGGCTATTCCGGTTTTAACAGGTCTCAAAACAGATGCAGAAAAATTTGCCGGTGCAGAAAAAACATATTGTATTGAAGCAATGATGGGCGATAAACGTTCACTGCAAGCGGGAACATCCCATAATCTGGGACAGAATTTTGCTAAAGCTTTTGAGGTAACATTTCAAACAAAAGAGAATAAAGAAGATTATGTATATGCCACGAGCTGGGGAGTAAGTACTAGGTTAGTGGGTGCTGTTGTTATGGTTCACGGTGATGATAAAGGGTTACGCCTGCCACCAAAAATAGCACCCCATCAAGTTGTTATTGTGCCTATTGCGAGAAACGAAAGCCATGTACAATTAATTAAAGATTTCATTGAACCGATTACTATTGGTTTAAAAGAAAACAATGTTCGCGTGTATGAAGATTGGTCAGAAAATTCACCAGGCTTTAAATTTAATGAGTGGGAAATGAAGGGCGCCCCCTTGCGGATGGAAGTTGGTCCACGAGATGTAGAAAATAATGAAGTTGTTCTTGTTCGACGAGACAATGGTGAAAAATTGTCACTTGGCAAAGATGAGCTAATAAGCAAGATATCTAATTTATTAGATGAAATTCAGTCAAGTTTATTTGATCAAGCCAAATCGTTTAGAGAAGACAATACTCATTCTACAAACAGTTATAATGAGTTTAAAGATATTATTTCTTCTGGTGGGTTCATCCGTTGTGGATGGGATGGAGAGGCAAAAACAGAAGCTGCGATAAAAAATGAAACCAAAGCTACCATCCGCTGCATACCTTTTGATGAACAAACGGATGGATTAAGCTGTATTTACTCTGGTAAGCCCGCCAAACACGAAGTCATTTACGCAAAAGCGTATTGATCAGTAACGGTCATCATGATCGTTAAAACTACAGCTATAGTACTAAAACGATTTCCCTATGGTGACACAAGTCTCATCGCCCGCTGTTTTACACGGGACTATGGCAAAGTCAGCATTATGGTACGCGGCGCACAGCGTAAAAAATCCCCGCGCAGCGCTTACTTTCAACCGGCTAATTACCTGGAAACACTTTTGTATTATAAACAGAATCGTGATATGCACATGTTGTCTAAAGTCAGTTTTATAAAGAACTGGATTCGGTTCCAGGATGACCTGAAACGCCTGTCATACGCCCTTACAACTGTAGAACTTGTTGATAAAACAGTTGTCGATCAGGACCCTCATGAAGACTTGTTTGATGAACTAGCGGCCACTTTATCATTTTTCCACAATGAGGAAAAGTATTTCAATTTGTGTTTCTGGTATTTTGAATTACGTTTGTTGCGATTGCTGGGCTTTCAACCTCATTTACCGGAAAGGGAATTCCCGGGCCTGGTTCTTCCAGATCCCAATGGCGGTCCCAGCAGCTACAATATTCTTGAATATCTAATCCAGGCAAATATCTATGATTCTTCTTTCCGTGGGGATTTATCAAAGCAACGTGTTACAGCTAAAGACAGGAATGTCATCGGCAATTATATTTCAGCTAATCTGGAATATCATTTTGATACATACCGAAACTTGAAATCATTAAAAATACTGAAACAGCTTCTCACATGATATGAATCAGAATATTATCAAAGGTCAATTATGTCAAGAAAACGGCCAATCCTTCATTGCCAGCGCCGACAACAATTATTTTGAAGACAGGCTGATTTGGCAAGGCTATTTGACACATTGGTTGGGTCAAAAAGTTGTTGCGCGGGAATTGCCCCAATTGGACTATGACTCCGGCCAGCCCATTATTATTTTATGGCCTGACGAACCGCCACCAGAGGAACCATGTGTTGATTTTTATTATAATGAACGATTGGTAAAATATCCTGCTTCTTTATTTGGCCATAACGCTATCAATATTAATGGCAACATTTACAATTTTTCACACTTACTTAATGAAAACGAGATCATGACACCTGAAGAATATTTTTATCGTCCGGCCCTTGGTGAATTTGCGCCATCACCGGTCAATGGTAAATTTGAGATCCTTGCAGATGGCACGGCTTATTATGATAAATTCGGCCGTAACTTTATGCGCACGGTCCATGTATTACGTATCAGAGGTATGGATACAAAACGCTTAAGCAATATACTTGATGAAGAACTGGAAATTATTCACAATACACCCATCAATCCCAAAAAACCGGAGAAATACGCAGATTTCAGTATTTTTTCGAGAAGTTGTTCTACAATAATAAGGGATGGATTTAGGAAATTCGGGTTGAAAAATATCACTGGTATTCTACCGAGAGATTTGTTTGTAAGTACAATATTCAATGTATATAAACAACGCCAGGATATGGGTATTAATCTGGAACTTTATTCTATGCCACAATTAAAAGTGCCCGAATCTCCCTATTCAGTCATGACACCAGTAATAAATATTAAACATAGAAAACAGCATAAAGCATTAATTGCAGCAGGCCTGATTTGAGATATCAGTTTCAATCCGAGCAGGGCAATCTTTCATTCAAGCCCAAGTTTTTCACAGAAGCGATCAAGATTCTTATTTGGATCAACATTGGGCTGTTTTTATTAAAACTTATTTCCCAGAGCCAGATTGACCTGGCCAGAATATTTGGATTATCTCCAAATACTGTTTGGCCCATGATCTGGCAGCCGCTGACATATATGTTTATTCATGGGGATTTTTTCCATGTTTTGATCAATATGTTTGTATTGTGGATGTTTGGTTCTGAAATGGAATCCATATGGGGACGTAAACAGTTTTTACGTTATTATTTTCTAACGGGTATTGGTTCGGGACTCGTGTGGTTATTATTCAATTTGGGCCAGTCCTATGCGGTCCTTATCGGGGCAAGTGGAGCAATATACGGCATACTGTTAGCTTATGGGATGATGTTTCCGAACCGCACTGTATACCTCTATTTTATGATTCCCATCAAGGTAAAGTGGTTTGTGATATTTTTGGGTACTATTGCATTTTTATCTTCATTTAATAATCATTCCAATATCAGCCACTTAACGCACTTGTCCGGGATGGCTATCGGTTTTGTGTATTTACGTTATTATTGGCACTGGAAGGATTTTCGGTTCTCAATTTACAAGCAGTTGGAAGAGTTTCGTTCTTCAATGAGCAGTCGTAGTGACCAGAAAAAGATGGAAATGCAGTACAAGATTAACCAGCTTCTGGATAAAATCAATGAAACGGGTTATGAAAGCCTTACTGATGAAGAAAAAGATTCGCTTTATAGAGCGAGCAAAGACTTTTCCAGAAATCGCGAAAAAGATTAATCTTTAAGCCGTTCATCTGTTCCCCGAACCGCTAAAACACCCAGGATCAAAAACAACGCTTTATACACTTTTTCGTGTATATTTGTCAGAGGAGCTAACCAAGTGAAGCCATAAATAATTCCCAAAGTAGCAAAAGGAATTATCAAGAATAATAAACTATTATAGATCCAAATAACCCGGGCGAGGCGTTTGTTTTTTGTGGGCCAGATCATGGCCATGGCCAGCCAGAAATAGCCATTAAAAGGAACTTCAATTTTTACCCTTGGAAATGAACCTGATAGCGATGATAGAAAAAAATCACCCCTTCCTGGTGCGGTAAGAATATCACTGCCAGGCTTGATGAAGGAATCAAAGGCAGGCAGGATGAATTCTCGAACAGCAAAGGATTGTATTGGACGAATAAATAATATATAAACCAGCCCGACGGCAATCAGGCTGATGATAAGCTGGCGCCAGAAAAGATATCGGTATGATCGCTCAGAATTGTCCATAGGTACCATAACGTTAAGACAATGGGATAGAAAAAAACATAAGAACTGTAATAATGAACCGGATCCCAATATTGAGGGAAATACAGATTAGACAACGCGAAGAAAGCGATACGGAGCACATTGGTAATAAACAAAAGCCCAATACCCCCAGCCATGAAAACAGCACGTTTTTTCAAGTCACCGGGATAGGCAATGATAAATCCGGCATAGAGCCCCAGAAGATCCATGCCGTTACAGCCGTTTTGAATTTCTACTCCTCTATTACCGACACAGGCGATAAAACGCCCAGCTGTCTCGATTTCCCAACCCACAAACGATAATCCTGCAGCAGCGAGTTTTACACCTGTTATGCTCAGCCACGTGTCCACCCTGCCATCGGGGAGGACAACGAAATCATAGATCAACAGCCAGGCAGCATATACACCGCCTGCTTTCAATAGGAATAATGTAAGCGGGGAAAATCTACTTTTTATGTTTATCATACAGTTTTTTTAATGCCATTGCTCCGCCGGCAGCCGCTAATAGGCCCAGACCGCCGATGGGCGCCTGAGCTGGAGCACCGGGAAAAGACGGCTGAGCGATAACAACCGTGATCAGCGGTAGTGACAATACGATGATTTGTGCGATTTTATTTCTCATGATTTCTTCTCTTTACTTAATGAAGGTTATTTTCTGGTTGAATGTTTTCTGTCCTGCCTTCAGTTGAACAATATATAATCCTGATGCAAGGTTTTGCGGATTCCATTGAATGCTGTGACTGCCCGCAGGAAGCACTTCATTGATCAATGTTTCTACCAATTGTCCCTTGATATCATACAATTGCAGAGACACAGCATGCCGTGACTCTACCGGAACATCAAAGGTAATAGTGGTGCTGGGATTAAAGGGGTTGGGATAG
>CATMBH010000131.1:0-4807 GCA_950063985.1 uncultured Fidelibacterota bacterium | reverse complement strand
AGACAACGATCCTATGCAAATATCATTATGATTACAACGTTGGCACCATGCTGGTACTGCAGCGGATTGATACGGCAGTTTAAAATTAAAACAGTCATTGTGGGTGAATCGGTTAATTTTTCCGGCGGAGTTGCATGGTTAAAGCAAAATGGAGTTGAAATCATTGATCTTCATTCTGAAGAATGTATTACCATGCTTGCAAATTACATTCGGAACAATCCTAAAATTTGGAATGAAGATATAGGAGCAGAATAATTTAACTTATAAATAAAATGGTAAAAGTGGCTATCATTTGGATGTGCATTTACTCTTATAACTGTTATTTCTTAAATAGCGAATGATATCTCCAAAAATGATTACTTGATTTCCGTTTCAGCCTTGACATGATTATCATAATCCAACTGCAAGAGAAGGTCCTTCACAGGTGTTCATCCTTTATATTTTGATGTGTTATCAGGACTCCTCTTTGTAGTGAAACCACCAATCTTTATTAGAGTGATTATAATCCATATAAATGTGCTTTGCTTCCCGAAATTCTTCCAGGCCTTCTATTCCGTGCTCTCGGCCGATCCCTGATTGCTTCATTCCGCCAAAAGGTGCAGCGATATTTTCCATTAGCGGGCTATTTATACAGAAAGTTCCGGCTTGGATCTCATCTGCTGCTTTCATGGCCCGTTCAATATCCCTGGTAAATATCGTGCAACCCAATCCATATTTTGTTGAGTTCGACAGTTCAATGGCTTCTTCGATGGATTTTACTTTCTGAATAGGAATGACAGGGCTGAATGCTTCTTCATTCATGATCTCCATTTCTGGTGTCACTTGATCGAAAACAGTGGGTTCGTAAAAATACCCTTTTTCAAATTGTTCTGCAGGCTGGCCTCCCGTTAAAACCCGTGCGCCTTCTTTTTTGGCCAGGTCAACTTTGTTAACCGTATTGGAGAATTGCATTTTGGATGACATGGGCCCCACATCAGTCCCCTTTACCATAGGATCACCTAATTTCACTTTTTTGGCCTCTGCTACCAGCGCTTCGGTGAATTGGTCAGCAATGTTGTCAAACACATACACCCGTTCTACAGATGTGCACACTTGCCCGGCATTATAGAATCCACCCCATGATGTACCTTTTGCCGCTATGGCTACATCGGCATCATCACATATAATGACGGGATCTTTTCCGCCCAGTTCCAATGATACTTTTTTCAAATTGTCAGCAGCCAAACGGGCAATACGTTTCCCAGTTTGAACGGAACCTGTAAAGGCAATGATCGGTACGTCCGGATGTTTCACCAGTGCTTCTCCGGCTTCCTGGCCCAGGCCTGTCACAACATTCATAACCCCCGGAGGCATGTCTCCACCGGCAACTTCGATCCAGTGCAGTATGGACAGAGAAGTAACTTCAGATGGTTTCATAATAATTGTATTTCCTGCAGCTAGGGCAGGAGCCAGTTTCCAGCCCATGAGTGACAATGGATAATTCCAGGGAATGATACAGCCTACTACTCCATAAGGTTCAAAGCGAACCAAGGACATGGAATCTTTTTCTACAGGTGCCACGATACGGCCCACATTATCCCGAGCTAGTTCGCTGTAGTATTCCAGGTAATCTGCCACTTCTTCAATTTCACTCAAGGCATTGCTGAAAGGTTTCCCCATTTCAGCTGTGATTGTTTTCGCAATATCTTCAGCGTACTCACGAGAATTATTTGCCAATGTTCTTAAATGATTACGACGTTCACCGGCTGTCAGTTTTCTCCAAGATTGAAATGCAGTTTTTGCAGCCGCCACTGCAACATTTATATCTGCTTCATCGCTGGCCGGAACTTGAGCGATTACTTCTTCTGTATACGGATTTTCCACATCAAAGGTTTTGCCAGATTCAGCAGCACACCATTCATTATTGATAAAATTCTTATAGTTCATTTTTTCTCCTTTTGAAATTTTTTCAATATTTGCGTTATATCTTTAATAAATAAAACAAAAACAACGATTGCTCCAAATCCAAGGATGAATACAGTGATCCAGGTGAATATTTCCCAGCTGCTCATGAACGATCTCCCTTATCCAAAATCAGGCCAATAAAAAACCCCAGTAATGATATTGGAACAGTGATATACATGATAAATTCTTGCAGGAAATCGATACCAAACCATTGGATGATATAGGTTTCTTCCAGAACATCAAAAGTGCCAGTCATCATAATGTAAATATTCAAAATAACTGTTGAAGCTAATCCTAAACCAGCACTTAAAAAACCTGCCAGTGCCTTGCGAAAACGTGGAATAAAAAGTCCGAGCAGAATAGGGACCATGACACTGGAGATTAGAATTGAGGCCATAAAAACCCAAAGGCCCAGCATTTGATCAAAAGAAACAGCCATAGCTAAACCCAAAATCCATGATAATAAAATTCCGTAACGGGTCTTTTTGATCAACTCTTCATCAGTTGCATCCGGTTTGATAGCTGGTCTGTAAATATCGTACGCCACATTTCCACCGGCCACCAGGCAATAGGAATCCAAAGTGGACATTTCTGTTGATAGAACGCCTGCCATAAATAGACCCAACGCACCGGCAGGAAGTGCAGCAACCATTACTGTTAATAAGGCAGCGTCTGGTGCAAGATCAGTTGGAAGAATTCCTTGCAGCACACCTGTTTTTGCAGCCATGGCAATAATGGTAATAATCCAATCATAGGACCCCCAAATGAAAATACCGATAATGAGTGCATTGCGAACATTTTTATAAGATTTCGCTGCAAAGATTCGTTGATAGAATGTGGGTTCTACTAAAATGGCCAGTCCGGTTGAAGCATATATGATTATTAGCCAAATCGAGAGGTCACCCATGGTATCAAAATAACTGGGCTCAAGTATGTCGATCATTTTATCAAATCCACCGATAAAATTCATGGCAAAGGGAACTGCTAGAGCCAATACCACACACATAAATAGGAATTGGATCGAGTCTGTTAACACTACTGCCCAAAATCCACCCGTAAGCGTATAGACCAAGGCTATACCACCCAGAACAAGCATGCCCATAATAGGTTCCCAGCCCAGGATTACATCACCTAACATGCCGAAACCATAGAGGGATAGTGCTGGGAGGGAATAAATGAAGGATGTTATAGCTCCTACATAGCGTGTTTTCTTGCCATAATATTTGTCAAGTATATCCGGCAGGCTTTTAAAATCTTCTTCTTTCAAGCGCTGGGCCAAGAAGAAGGCAGCGATCAGGAAAAAAGCATAGGTGGGCCGAGCATAGCCGAACCACGCCACAACACCATTTGTAAATCCGAGCTGGGAATCACCGAATAAAACATCTATACCGTAATAAGTCGAGATCAGCGTTGTAATGAGCAATGGCGTAGTCAGGGATCGACCAGCCAGAAAAAAGTCATCGAAATCCGTATGTTTTTTCGCAAACCAGACGCCGACACCAATCATCCCCATGAGGTAAATGGCAATAATGATATAATCAATGGTGGCAATCGAGTACATTATATTATATCAATCCCCCCATATAAAAAGGAGGATTTAGCCAGCCTGCACTCTACTATCTGGAAGGGGAGATATATATTTATGAATAGATATATGAACATTTATGAGATCCAATCTAAAAACTGGTAATAGCGACTGGCAAATGGAATGAACCATGGCTTGTCGCGGTAGAAGAACATAGTTTGATGGGATATCTCTGCGAATGGACTCCTGTCTTTTTGGCCGGTTAATAATAATCCTATTTCTGTTCCAAGATACGTTGCGATCGAAAGCCCATGCCCTCCATATCCAAACGCATAATGGATACCTTCATTTGTTTTGCCAATATGGGGCATGAGGTCAAATGTGATTCCCAATTTACCTGTCCACGTATGTGTAAGTGTAATATCTCTCAATTCAGGAAAAACGGCATATAATTGTTTTTGCAACCGTTGTGCACTGTCTTTCAGATCAAGGGTAGTACTCAAATTATTTCGTCCACCCCACAGCATGCGTCCATCAGGAGTCAACCTGAAATAGTTCAAAAAGTTTTTTGAATCATAATACATCCGCCTTTTTGGACTCAACTTATCCTGCATTTCCTGATCTAGCGGTTCTGTTACAATGATATAACTTCCCACAGGGAAGATCTTTGGTTTGAGTTTAGGAACCAGTTTATCTGTATAGCCATTGGTGGCGATTACAACTTCTTTTGATCTCACTGCCCCTTTAGCTGTGGTAATTTCAAAACCATCCCGCTTTTTCTTTATATCTGTTACAGCTGCATCCTCATATAATAACACTCCATGGCTTGCAACCGCTTGTGCCAGTCCGTAGACATATTTTGCCGGCTGAATCCCACCGCTCATTTCATCAGCTAGGCCCCCGAAGTAAGCATCTGTTCCGATTTCACTGCGTAATTCTGATTTAGGTACCAGCTTTTTCTTATGACCAAATTCTTTATCCAGCCAGGCAGCGTATTCTTCTAAACCTGCATAATGGGATTGTTTATATGCCAGCGCAACATGCCCGGATCGGTACCAGTCACAATCGATGTTTTCATCTATGATGATCTTTTCAAGAAGATCAAGGGCATCCACAGATGCTTTCCAGAATTCTCGTCCATATTCAGGACCGTATTTTTTATAGATCACACTGATGTCTTGTTTCAGTCCTGGAGTGGCCATACCGCCGTTGCGGGAACTGGCTCCCCAGCCTATTGTCTGGCTTTCAAATACAGCTACAGATGATCCCGCTTTAGCAAGCACCCTGGCAGCATTGAGGCCTGTATAACCACTGCCCAGAATGGCCACATCTACCTCG
>CATMBH010000130.1:0-4809 GCA_950063985.1 uncultured Fidelibacterota bacterium | reverse complement strand
TTTATCACCCACAGCACGCATGATGAGTCCATTATTAAAACAGAAATCCCTGCATATAGTCCCCACTTTCATATCCTCCGGAAATGCTTCTCGTGTTTCTTTGTTTTTCACGAGTTCCAGGGCAGCAACCATTCCAACTCCACGCGTTTCGCCCACAAGTGGATGATCGCCTAATTCTTTCCAGCGCTTTTGTAAATAAGGGCCTGCCTCATTTTCAACATTTTCAATGATCTTTTCGTCTTTCAAGATGCGGATGTTTTCTTTTGCAACGGCACATGCAGCAGGATGACCGGAATAAGTGAATCCATGAGCAAATTCACCGCCCTTTTCAATGATAATATCTGCGACACGATCCCCTACCATTAACCCACCGATAGGCAAATATCCGGAAGACAATCCTTTAGCGATGGGCATAAAATCAGCATTGATGTTATAGTAATCAGAACCGAACCATTTACCCAAGCGGCCAAAGCCGCAAATGACTTCATCAGCAATGAGCAAGATGCCATATTTTTCACAAATCCGCTGTATTTCAGGCCAATACGTATCCGGAGGTATGATAACTCCCCCAGCACCTTGAATCGGTTCACCTATGAATGCAGCCACTCTGTCTTCACCCAATGCTTTAATTTTTGTTTCTAAAGCTTGTGCAGCTTTTACTCCAAATTCATCTGGAGAAAGAACACCTCCGTTTTTAAACCAATAAGGCTGATCAATATGTTCTATGTCGGGAATGATTCCGCCCTGTTCGTGCATGAATTTCATACCACCCAAACTGGATCCCGCCATTGTACTGCCGTGGTAAGCATTTTCTCTACTTATAATAACCGTTTTATCAGGTTTACCTTGCAATGCCCAATAGTACCTTGCCATGCGCACAACAGTATCATTGGCTTCCGATCCGGAATTTGTAAAAAAAACATGATTGAACTGTGGAGGTGATATATCTGCAAGCACTTTAGAAAGTTCAATTGCTGGCGGATGAGTTGTTTGGAAGAAATTATTATAATAAGGCAACTCATTCATTTGCTCTTGAGCCACGTCAACTAATTCTTTGCGGCCGTAACCTATATTTACGCACCATAGTCCAGCCATACCATCAATGATCTTATTGCCATCAGAGTCCCATAAATAAACACCTTCAGCTTTGGTAATGATACGGCTGCCATTTTCTTTCAATATCTTTGTATCTGTAAATGGATGAAGATGATGTTGAACATCCATTTCTTGAAGTTGTCGAGTATTCAAAGGCGTCATAAAAGGGTTGCTATCTTGTTTCCTTACATGCACTGCCAAAAGCTTCAAATATGGCTTTATAGAAAGGTATATCCATTACTTTCCATTCTGGATGCCATTGCACTCCAAGAGCAAAGTTTTTAGCGTCTGACACACTTGCTGCTTCTATTAATCCATCGGGAGAAACTGCTTCGATATTTAAACCTTCACCTAACTCATCCACTCCTTGCCAATGAACAGAATTCACCATTTCTTCTTTATTGTCTGTAATATGAGATAATATTCCATTCTCTGCTATAGAAACACTGTGGGAGAATTCATATTGTCCATCAAGGTCTAGGCTAGCATCTTCACGATGATCCTCTTTGCCATCAACCTCATGAATTTCCTGATGGAGTGTACCATTAAAAGCCACATTCATTTCCTGAAAACCACGGCATATTGCCAAAAGTGGAATTCCAGCATCCACTGCATCAGTAATAAGGGGTAAAATAGTTGCATCTCGTCGCGGATCATGTTTTGTATTGGGTTTACTGTCATTGCCGTTATAATTATGTGGTTCAACATTGGAGTAACTGCCGGTTAACATAATTCCGTCAACAGTAGCGAGTAATTGATCGCTATCCAATTTATCAGCAAGCGCAGGGATAAGTATGGGAAATCCGTCGATGGCATTTATTACAGCAGTAATATATTTCTCACCTGTTTGGTGATAATTGAACATGCCTTGTTGTTCGTAGCAGGTTGAGATTCCAATAATCGGTTTAGTCATGAATTCTTACTTTAAAAAGTATGATTTATTATATAGTTCTGTATGTAAAAGTAAATAAAGAGTGATAAATAAAAAATCTTTCATTGAAGTTTTTAGATGTATTATGCTCACCGACTAATTATGGCTGGTTCGAAAGCGAAAGAATACAAACAATTCCTTGCTCAAAATCCGGATGTTTCCGGGATAGATTTATTAATTGCTGACTTAAATGGAGTTATAAGGGGCAAACGTGTTGTTTCCAGTGCATTGGAAAAAGTGTATAATAATGGTGTTTGTCTCACTACATCATTATTTGCTTTGGATATCACTGGGGACACAGTCGAAGAAACCGGTCTGGGGATTGTACAGGGAGATGGAGATAGTATATGCTATCCAATACCAAAAACATTGACCACAACACCATGGCATAAACAAGCTATGGGGCAATTATTATTAACGATGGTTGATGTAAATGATCGACCGATTTTTGCAAATCCCCGCCACGTTTTAAATCAAGTTTTTGAACACTTTAAGACATTGAAACTAACGCCTGTAATTGCCGTTGAGTTGGAATTCTATTTATTAGATGCAAGGAGAGATTGGAAAAAACGCCCACAGCCGCCTATTTCAAAAGTGACAGGAAAACGAGAAAACAATACTCAGGTATATGCCATTGATGATTTGGATGATTATGCGGATTTTTTGAATGGGGTTTCTGCAGCGGCTCAAGAACAGGGGATCCCGGCTGATACTACTGTTGCAGAAAATTCACCCGGCCAGTTCGAAATCAATTTAAAGTACGAATCTGATCCATTATCGGCCTGTGATAATGCCATTTTACTGAAACGGTTGATTAAAGGTGTTGCCCGCCAGCATGGGATGAAGGCCACATTTATGGCCAAGCCGTATACAGATTTAGCCGGGAATGGCATGCATATCCATATGAGCTTGTTGGATAAAAAAGGGAATAATGTATTCAGTAATCCCAATGATTTTATAGGTTCTACTACTCTTCATAATGCGATTGGCGGCCTGACTGCAACCATGAGTGATTCCATGGCGATTCTCTGCCCGAACGCTAACTCATTTCGACGATTCCAACCCAATATTTATGTAGCCATGGCTCCAACTTGGGGGGTAGACAATCGCACGGTTGCCATACGCATTCCAACAAGCTCTGCAGATGCTAAACGACTTGAACACCGCGTTGCAGGTGCCGATGCCAATCCATATTTAGTTGTAGCAGCACTGCTCTCTGGGATCCATCATGGCATCACGAAAAAAATAAAACCACCTAAAATTTCTACAGGTGATGCCAGTGCAGATAATCCGCCATCATTACCATTAAGCGTGGTCGAAAGTCTAAATACCTTTACGAAGAGTGCTTTTATCAAAGAGTATTTCGGAGAGGATTTTCGTGAACATTACAGCATATTTAAAACAGTCGAAAAAGAACGTTTTGAAAAGCATGTAACACCTTTAGAATTGGACTGGTATTTAAGAACTGTATAAAAGTTCAATTTGTTTTTGCTGACTAATCGCTTAAATTTAATTTTTATAAACTGTTTATGAATTACGATAACATCAATGAAAAACTTTCAAGCGGACAACCTATCCTTTTAGATGGGGGTATAGGTACTGAAGTAATGAGACGGGGTGTTCGCTGGCGTCAGCATGGCATTGAAGATGCACCTGATGTTATCCGTGATATACATGTGGACTATCTGGATGCCGGAGTTGATGTGCTTACAACCCACACGTTCAATTTGACCAAGCGTAACTTTATAAATTTCTTCCGGGATACTGAACATATGTCTTTGATTGGTGCTACCAGCCTGCCCACCAAAGCCAGGGAATTGTGTCACGCCGCAGTGTCTCTGGCTAAAGAAGCATTAACACAGACAGGTAAAATAGAAACGATCCCATTGGCCGGTTCAATAGCACCGGTCATGCATTTATTCCGCCCTGATCTGTCACCATCTAAAGACGATTGTTTAACTCATCATAGCGAGTGTGTAGAGATTCTATCAGATTGCGGTGTTGACTTTATCTTTTTTGAAGGCATGAATAACACTAGAGAAGCGCAGGCAGCTCTGCAGGCAGCTGCAGAGTTTGATCTCCCTGTGTGGATGAGTTTTATTCCCGGTTTGGATGGGAATTTATTAAACGGTGAGCCACTGCTAGATGCTGCGAATCTTGCCCGCAGCCAGGGTGCTAAGGCAATCATCGTTTCCGCTGCGAGCTTATCTATGATAACAAAAAGCCTGCCCAATATTATTAATGGATCACCGTGTGGTGCCAAGGCGATCGTTGGTAGATACAGCCCCCCCAGCTGGAAGCCTGACTTTTATCCCAGTTTCGTAGACACTGATGAAGTATCACCGGAAAAATATGCTCAGGAAGTAAACAGCTGGTTGGATCAAGGTGCTCAGATCGTGGGCGGCTCCAGTGGAACCACACCTGAACATATACGCGCTCTGCGGGGAATGATAGGCTAAAGTCATGAGCTATAAAGAATTAAAAAGCAGAATAGATACCCAGCAGGTAACGTTTCTTGATGGTGGTATTGGCACAGAGATACTGCGCCGGGGCTACACCTGGGCCAGCCACCAGCTGAAGAATGAACCAGAATTAAATTTGGAAATCCATCAGGATTACATAAATGCCGGTGCAGATGTGATTACCACCAACACCTTTCAGCTCAGCAAACGTAGTTTTCGAAGTCATTTTGCGAACGATGAACATCTGGAAGCTATAGGTGCCAAGGGACTATTGGACAGGGCCGGTGAATTAATTCATGAATCAGTTGCCCTGGCGGATAA
>CATMBH010000129.1:0-4816 GCA_950063985.1 uncultured Fidelibacterota bacterium | reverse complement strand
CTTTAATAATTTCCTTATCTTTAATGCGGACGTATAAATTTTTTATTTCTAACATGATTTTCTGATTCAATAAATAGTTGCTTAACCAACGCTGCCTTCCAGACTCACCTCCATGAGTTTCTGGGCTTCCACGGCAAATTCCATTGGTAGTTCTTTAAAGACTTCTTTGCAGAAGCCGTTTACGATGAGGGATATGGCATCTTCTGTAGGAATGCCCCGCTGATTGCAGTAATAAATCTGGTCTTCACCAATGGAAGATGTGGATGCTTCGTGTTCCATTTGAGCGCTGGAGTTGCGGACATCAATATATGGAAAAGTATAAGCTTTACATTTATCACCAATGAGCATGGAGTCACATTGTGAATAATTTCGTGCATTATCGGCATTTTTCATGATCTTTACCCCACCTCGATATGTTTGCCGGCCTTTACCGGCTGAAATTCCTTTAGATATAATGGTACTTTTGGTGTTCTTGCCGATGTGCACCATTTTAGTCCCAGTGTCGGCTTGTTGAAAATTGTTAGTTAGGGCTACAGAATAAAATTCTCCCACTGAATTATCGCCTTTTAAAATACAGGATGGATATTTCCAAGTGATGGCCGAACCGGTTTCGACTTGTGTCCATGAGATCTTGGAATTTTCCTCCAAACACGTTCCGCGCTTGGTTACAAAATTGTAGATACCGCCTTTGCCAGTTTTTGGATCACCGGGATACCAGTTTTGAACTGTGGAATATTTGATGGTGGCATCTTTATGAGCGATCAGTTCTACAACTGCAGCATGGAGCTGATTCTCATCCCGCTTAGGGGCCGTGCAGCCTTCAAGATAACTGACATAACTGCCTTCGTCAGCGATAATGAGCGTCCGTTCAAATTGGCCAGTGTTGGCGGCGTTGATGCGGAAATATGTTGAGAGTTCCATTGGGCAGCGCACCCCCTTTGGAATATAGACGAAACTGCCATCGGTGAATACTGCTGAATTGAGAGCTGCAAAATAATTATCGGTGTGGGGAACTACTGATCCCAGATATTTTTTAATCAGTTCTGGATGATTCTGGACAGCTTCAGAAAAGGGGCAAAATATGACACCGTGTTTTTCCAATTCTTTTTTAAATGTGGTTGCTACAGATACAGAATCAAACACAGCATCCACCGCCACGCCAGCCAGCATTTTTTGCTCTTCCAGGGGAATCCCCAGTTTTTTGTAAGTTTCCAAAATTTCAGGGTCTACTTCGTCCAAACTTTTCAATTCATTTTTCTTTGGGGCAGAATAATAACTGATAGCTTGGTAATCAATTTCATTATAATCTACTTTTGCCCATGTCGGTTCTCCCATTTTGAGCCATTGACGATAGGACTTTAAGCGCCATTTCAGCATGAATTCTGGTTCTTTTTTTATAGCAGAGATGGTACGAATCACATCTTCATTTAAACCGGGAGGGAGGGTGTCCTGCTCAACGTCAGTGACAAACCCGTACTTATAATCTTGCTCTATGGCTTTTTCGATTACTTCGGACATAATATTTTTAGACTTTAATTAAACAGAAAAACTCGTTCCGCAGCCGCAGGTTCTGTTGGCGTTGGGATTATGGATCTTAAAACCACCGTTCAGCAAATCATTGGAAAAATCGATCTCCATTCCCCGTAAATAAAGCCAGCTCTTTAGATCACATAAAATTTTTAGACCATTACTTTCAATCACTTTATCCATTTCACCCTGTTTATTATCAAATGACATTTTGTAATTCATCCCTGAACAACCACCACCATCAACACCCGTACGCAGTGCCCATCCTTCTTTGCCTTCCATTTTCATGGCATTCTTGATACGCTCAATAGCTTTAGGTGACACTGTTATAGTAGCATTTGCAAAATCTTCTATTAATTTTTCTTGTGTTTTATCAGCCATATTTACTCCCACTCCGTTGACACATTTTCTGATTGAGTTTTGCTAGGGGAGAAGCCCAGTTTTTCCCTGGCTTCATCCTTCATCATTTCTGGATTCCACGGCGGTTGAAAGGTCACTTCAACTGTTGTTTCTTCAACACCGTCTAAACTGGACACTTTTGTTTTGATATCTTCTGCCATGTGCTGACCCATGCCGCAACCAGGAGTTGTTAATGACATGGTAATATCAACTTTTGTGTTTTCAATTTTGATATCATAAATAAGTCCCAGGCTCCAGAGATCAACAGGGAGCTCCGGGTCATAACATTGTTTTAAAACCTCAATAATTTGTTCTTTATCAATTGCCATCATTGCCTCACTGGGTAATCTCACCGACGGACATATTCTCAAACATGGAGCGTATGCTTTCGTTGATGCGTTGAATCGGTGTGCGAATATTGCACATAGGGACAAGCGTGCAATCTGAATCAAAATAGCAGTCCATTATTCCTAAGGGACCTTCCATTTTTTCAAAGAAGTCTTTCATATTGATATCTTCCAGACATTTTTTTATGCGATAACCTCCATGAGGCCCCTGAACAGCTTCTACAATTTTTTCCCGAGCCAAGTGCTGTAAGGTTTTCGCCAAGAGTTCAACAGGCATGCCATATTGTTCTGCAATTTCCTTGGCATTGGTCAATTCGTCTTTTTCCTTTTCTTGCATATGACGCAGGGCAATCAAGGCATATTCAACTTTTCTTGTAATTTTAAGCATATTTAACCCGACAATTTTTGTCGGGTAAATTTACCGGGGTATTAAAATGCAAGACAAGGACTATTTACGATTAAATTGATCGGGGTTAATTAACTGAAATGAGATATACTGTTTTATTAGTGATCATACCGATCTGAACTGGCTTATAAAAATAATCAGGATCCATATTATTTATATAATCAGGAACAGATTTTTCGGGCATTGCAATTAACAATCCTCCAGATGTTTGTGCATCTGCTGTCAGTAATTGCTCTACTTCTGACAGTTTTTTATCAAAGATCACATCATCCTTTACGAAATCCAGGTTGCGTTTTGTACCGCCAGGAACAACTCCAGCTTCAGCCAGTTCACGAACACCCTTCAGAAAGTCCAAATTCCTGAAATTAATCTCTGCAGACACATCGCTGGCCAGGCACATTTCCCGCAAGTGACCTAACAACCCAAAGCCAGTCACATCGGTGACAGCATGAATATCCAATCCGTTCATAGCATCAGCGGCAGCTTTATTTAATGCAGACATGGATTCCACAACTGCATTGATTTGTTCTTCTGAAGCTTTTTCTTTTTTGATTGCTGTGGATATGATTCCTGTGCCAAGTGGTTTGGTTAAAATAAGGACATCACCCGGCTGGGCGCCATTGTTGCGCACCAATTTGTTTTTTTCAACTTCACCGGTAACAACCAAACCATATTTGGGTTCATGATCATCAACAGAATGACCACCTACAATAGAAATTCCCGCTTCTGCAGCTTTATCAGCACCCCCTTGTAATATGTCAGATAAAATCGATTTGGGTAATTCATTGATAGGAAAGCCAACAATATTCAAGGCAAACAACGGAGTCCCACCCATTGCATAGATATCCGAAAGTGAATTGGCCGCGGCGATCTGGCCGTATTGATAGGGATCATCCACAATTGGAGTGAAAAAATCTACTGTCTGGACGATAAATCTGTCACCATCCAATCGTACCACGGCGGCATCGTCAGCGCCGTCAAAGCCAACTATGACCCGATCATCTTGCGGTAGGTTGAGTTGACCCAGAACCTGGGCCAGGTCTTTTGGACCTATTTTACATGCTCAACCACTGCCGTGGGAAAGTGTAGTTAGTCTAATCTGTTCTTTAGTCATCATTATAGTTTATCTGTCAACTTGCGTACATCTTCAATGGTATTGACATCAATATCAGTTAAATATTCTAAATGGATCGTTTTAAAAATAGAATGAACATGGATTTGCGATTGATACTGATGAAGCACCATGGGTATATGGGTTGTTTTCATTGCTAATACTTGAAATGGAAAATCCAGATCAGTGGCTGTTAAAGCAGATAGTGTTGCCTGTGTTTCCATGAGATTATTGCGGACTTCCTGAATATCCTTCAACAAAAGTTTTTCCCGGAAAACCCAAGGCGCTGTTTCATCTGCAGCATCTTTTAAATAATCATATCCTTGCTGAAAATGATCTAAAAAATACTGTCCGTAAACACCCTTGCTCAATGTATCAGATAAATATTGGTTCAGTGCTTCCTGTCGTTCATGCAAATATGTTTTCCAAGATGGAAAATGACTACGGAAGAGAAAAAACCCAAAAGATGTTTTAAATGAATTGCCACGATTAAAAAACGCTTTTACTTCATAAGTCAGTTTTTTCAATTCATTGCGTGTTTTCTGCGGAAAGAGATGAACAGTAATTGGAGCAGGAGGGATATTGTTTTTTAGGAAATCTGCGGGAATGTTCAACTCATACAGATTCAATGAAAATATTTTTTCGACACCTTGAATGTTGATTTGAATAAAGGCACCCAGGTCACTCATCTTGATGAGGTTGCCTAGTGCTTTATCAAATTCTGGAATGGTTGCAATCGAAGGTGCAGAAAGGTCTCCAGATATTTCCGGGAAAATTGAAAGCTGGCTCGGATTATGTTTGGGACTCATAAGAACGCCATCAAGTTTACGCTTGTAGAGGGTAAGGTGCAATTTTTCATCATGATTACATACATGTTCTATTAGAATTGATTTACGTATAAACAGCATGGTAAATTTGACACTGGACAGGCACAGAAACCGATTGAAAATAACATTTTTGAACGCCCATAGAGTCCCAATTCTCACTGGATTTATCGTATTTAAACCCTAGATTAGACCCGCTTAT
>CATMBH010000128.1:0-4858 GCA_950063985.1 uncultured Fidelibacterota bacterium | reverse complement strand
TGTTCCTGGGATTTAAAACCGGCATAGATCTGAATAAAATTCTTATCCAGGATGGTTGTCCCTTTCGAATTTTCAATACTGGCATAGCCGTCCGGGCTGGACCAATGTTCCGGATTCGAGTATGACCATGATGTATCAGGAATAAAGCCGCCGCTCGTATCGTCTCCCCAGATAATAACAAAATCAGACTCCACGCCCATGTCATATGCTGTAACAGCATAGGTATACTGTAATCCATCCTGGACATCCGTATCCACAAAGTAATAATGGTAATCCTTATTGTTAATGGTTGCCAGTGTGTCGATGACCTCCAACCCCGTATCATTACCCAGGTTAAACCAGGGTGCATGGGGGTCCGGACCGGAAATCGATCGACCGCGATTTAAGCCATCTGCACATTCATCATTTTCCCAAATGCAATGCACCGAATCTTCATCGGCGCTCAGATCAAACTGGGCATAGGGCTGCCAGCCAACAGCAATACCATAATCATCATAGATCTGTTTATCAGGTGTACCCCACGTACTGCCGCCATCTTTACTCTTATAAATCTTATACCCCTCAAAATCAGCATACCCGGTAACAATATCGTTTGATGAATCAGCAGCATTATCCCAGAACAATGTTACTTTATTATGGTCAGTTACTGCATGTACTTCCGGCCTTGTAGGCGGTGTATAGCCCTGGTAATGGGAGTTATACATGATCTGGGCAAACTTGGCGTTGCTGATCAGATCCTGCTTATTCTGGCCAAAAATAATACAAAATGAAAAAGGTACCTCTTCACCGACTTTTAAATCAAAGGGGCCGCAGCTCATAATAAAAACACAATCCAACCCGCCATCAAATGCATCTTCATCTTCTAGCCCTTCAAGGGAATCAAAGTGCGGATTGAGTTCTGTGCCTAAGTCTGTATCCGGGTTTGGTGTATGAAAAAACCAGGCCTTTTCAGACGATTTAAGATTGGTTGTATCCCCGATCATGAGTTTATACATGATTTCTTCTTTATTTTTAGCTTGAGGACAACCAGAGCCGCCCGCAAAACAGCTACTGTTTCCTTCCCTGTTGACTACACCGGGACGGTTGTACCAGTCGAACCAGTGCCAATCCGTCATTTTTAAAGCTTCCCCGGGATAGCGGTCCGGGAAGCCATCCATATCTAAGTCAATTTCCCGTGTTGCCTTTGGCGTATCCAGTAACTGCGTGGCTACAATTCCCAAATCTGTTGCGCCATTACTATTACCGTCATAATCATAGATCATGGCCATACTGACAATGAGTGATTCGCCACCGATCTCGAAGCGCTCATCATAGTATTCCATATAATCATCATCATTGGTATGCACACCAAAATTGCCATATATATCCGTACTGGCGGCATCCGCATCCATGTAGAACCCAAGGGTAACACCTTGATAATTAAACCCCTTGCCATGGTTCAGTTTTGTGCCATCGGGCATAATTAAGCCGTGGTGGAAATTGCCGTCTTCATCGTACCAATCACCACTTTCATTGCGCACACGAACAGTGACAAACATGATATCTTCAGCGTACGATACACCGTATGAATGGGCTTCTGCTTTGACCTTAAAGCCCATGGGATATCCGACTACATCATATTCATCATTTGTATTGACAAGATTGCCACGATGCGCCCAGCGGTCATCAAATTCCATATACACATCTGTATCTGAAATGAATCTGCCCGGCACTTCTTGCCAGCAATCGGTGTCTTTCCGTGAACCGTCGCAGCCTGGCAGATCTTCAATATATTCTTCAGCCCACCAGCCTGGCCAAAAAGCTTCCATTTCTCCCGTTTCAATATTTAATCGTGTCGGCCAAGTCTGGGAATAATTACTATGGGCCAATAAGGGGTAGGTATCTCCAGGATCAGAAAAATACGTATCCCCAAAAATATCTCCGGCTGATATGACAGTATTATGGGTATTCACCCTTGCTTTTGTTGTGGCCTGCCAATCAGTATTAGTACTTCCTCCAATACGTGTGAACCATGATTCTGCTACATTCACACCATAATATTGCTGCACATCATCACGGGTCCATTCTTCCTTATCTTCACCATAATCATAGACATCAAAATCATCTGACCGTTCCTTGAGCTTGGGGCGCAATGCCCACGGGTAAATCAATCCCATTCGTGATCCGGAATTATTGGGATCATTTGTTTCCTTGGCGCTAATGAAGATGCTTTCAGTGGTATCATTAATCCCCCATTGGTAATAATCGTTTACCAAGTCAATAGACAGTACTTTTGCAATACTGTCCGGACGCCAAATACCATCATCATTTTCTGCTTCAAATAGAATACTCACAAAATTGGTATCACCATCTTCAAACCATGCAGAATAAGCATCTTCAGATATCCACGTTTGGCGAATAATCTCACCCCCAACCTGGATACTCTCGAACAAGGACCAATCAAATTCAGATGTATATTTTTGCCCTGGTACACCGGTTAAAAACGATACATTTGGCAGGTATGTATAATCGCCCCACAATCCAGCTGGGTGGTTATTCCAATCAATAAAACCACCATAGTTTGTGATCGCATTTTTAACCTTGCCTTGTAGTAAATACCCTTTAGCACGGTCATTCATGGGATTGGTAGGAAAAGGATAATCACCGATTTTTTCCAAATTTACAGGGATTCCTTTTTTCACCGTTACTGCCACTCGTCGCTCGATGCCACTGTCTTTACCCAATAATAAAGTAAAGACCCATAAAATTATAGCAAACCGTTTCATCATTTAAAATCAATCCGTATGTAAAAATTCATTTGCCGTGGTGAATAGTACATCCATGGCCTATCATAATAAGAACTGGGCTTATCATGTTCTGCATCCGGTAATCCGACTCTATCTGTATAATATTCACCAGGTTCATCAGCCGTACCTGTCAATGGCCAAATATCAAGCTCATTAATAATATTGAAAACATTTTGAATATTGAGTCCCATATTCACTGTCAATCCATAATACTTAAACGCCTTTGTAAAAAGCAGGTTTACATTTCGAAATGGCGGTTGACGTTTAGAATTTGGATTCTTGATATCTGACTGTGGATCACGCCCATTAAATATTAATGGTGTATAGGGTGGCCCTGATTGATAGAAAGCAGTGATGCCGGCGTTGATACCCAGGGGCAACTTGGAATAAATCGAAAGTGTTAAATCGTGAGGCCGGTCATAGGACATAAGGTATTCACTCGATGGAGCGTCAATATAAATTCCTGTATCACCAGCCCAATCATGAGCACTGTTAGCCTTGGCGATGGAATAGGTATACTGCAGCATGGTATTAAACCACATGCCTCTGTTTTGCAGCATGAATTCAATTCCACGAGCACTACCATAATCCCCATTGGAAAAAACCCTATATTCATATACACCTGACCGGCTGGTCCTGTAAAATAAGTTCTGGGACATATTCTTGTTATAGCCGCCCAGTGTAAAAGCCCAATAGCGATTGAATTGAATATTAAAGGCAAATGAATATGATTCTGTTCTTTGCGCAATCATTGATGCATTACCAACCGATTGACTGGAAGAGGATTCAAATAATTCTTCAGGATCTTCCAGCATATTTGTCCGCAGGAAGACATTCTGATACGTAGGTGTTTGATAATAAATACCGTAATTGAACGTAAACGTGGCCTGGTCTGTAATCACATGACTGAATCCCAGCCTAGGGCTAATTTGGTAGGTCCACTTCGTATCTGTGAATAATACCTTTTGCTGGGCTAAACCAGCTAAGTTACTTGCCGGTTCGTCACCTTGATCCCAACTACCATTGCCGTTAATATCGGAGTAAAACCAAGGCTGCCCCGGTGAAAATTTGCCCAATGTGTCTGCCCAGACTTGTGTATTATAATTAACAGCATCAATCCTTAAACCTGCGTTGACGACCATCCAGGGAACTTCAAACGTATTTTGTATATATGCTGAAATTTCTTCAGGTTCACGATAGGCATCCCACTTTCCATTTTTATTGGCATCAGCATAGGGTTCGCCGGGATCATACCTGTTGTTGCCTTGACCACGATCCGGTGCTTCATAGCCATCATCGGTTGGTAACAATGAATCCGGGCCTGTATCCTGCCAAAATTCACCAAAGGTCTGTACAAATGCTCCTTCACCCAGCCAAGGTGCTACAACTTCATAATAATCCAATTTGTGGGATTTATAATCTAATCCGGATCGGATCTTTAATTTATCCGTCACCTGGGATGTTAAGTCGATCCTGATTTCATTTGTCTCGGCCCGGGATTTATTAAATAAACTACTATGCCCTCCAAAAATCCTGCCCTCGGTCCAGACATAACCATTAAATGTAGGCATATAATAATAGGGATCATCTGCAAATCCGGAATAAAAGTAACCCAGGTATTGTGCATCAGGAGTTATTGCGGGGTACGCCTGGGGATGAATTGCCGGGTGCAGTCCGACACTGTTCTGCAGAAAATTATAGTCCATAAATGGTGCATAGTCCTCATACATCTCCGGTTCTAACCAATAACTACCATCTCTAAAATAAAGCGCGTTAACAAGTTCAGGACCATCCCATTGTCCATCTGTAAACCCCGTACCATCACGATCAACCCAGGGCTCACCCTGATCCCAGATACCATTGCCATTTAAATCCGTGAAATCTTCCGCTGTATCCCAATTATACAGGCCCGGTTCGGATCCAACATACCAGCCGCTGCGGGGGTCAACCATCGTATAATATAATGTATCCCCATTATCAGATAAAGAGTAAGGAACCATATCCGGATTATAAGGATCGGATGTATCTTCATAAGGACCTGCACTATGGCGCCACTCATACCAGTCCGGACG
>CATMBH010000127.1:0-4929 GCA_950063985.1 uncultured Fidelibacterota bacterium | reverse complement strand
CCAAGTGATGCAGATGGTGCTTGGCAGGATGTGCATTGGTGGCAGGGCAGTTTCGGGTATTTTCCTACCTACGCGCTGGGTAATCTCTATAATATAATAATGTTTAATAAAGCCAAAGAAGAATTACCAAACATGGCAAAAGATTGTCGTGAAGGGAATTTTTTACCTTTGCGCAATTGGCTTAAAGATAATATTCACATTGTTGGCCGCAGGCAAACCGCTAAAGAAATGATCAAATACATGTATGGTCAAGATTTATCTTCACAGCCGTTCATTGATTATTTAAAAAAGAAGTACAGTGAAATTTATCCTATTTAAAATTGGAAATAATTCAATCAGATTTGAATTGATTCCTCCTCGACAAAATGACAAAACACCGCCTATTTCTACTTGACACTTGGTCAGAGTTGTAAGTAAACTCATCATGAGAAGGCATGAGTTCGTCTTGATTCTTGCATACCCGAGGTAAATTTATGAACATAAACTCGCTGTTTAAATACACACTTATTGTACTTAGTGTTTTTGTATATAATTCCACCCTCTTTGCAGAAGATTTCACAATAAAAGGCACTGTGCTGGATGCCGATGGCGATAAAGTTGGCGGAACGACAGTATTACTTCTTACATCAGATGGGTTAGAATCCGCTCGTACCGAAACATCCAAACCCCGTATGGGAATGGGTGGAGGCTCATTCAAATTTAAAGATGTCCTCCCCGGCGATTATGTTCTGGAAGCGGATGCCGGGATAAAAGGAAAAGCCAATAAGCCAATTACAGTTGCTGCTAAAAATATAAAAGATGTGAAGTTGGTGTTATCAATAAAAACAAAAGCAAAAAAGGGAATCGTCATTGCAGGCGATGAAGGTGATCCAGATAAAGTTGTAAAGATTCCTGAAAATGCCACTGAGGCTGGCAGCGATGTAGACTATGTAACAACAGAATTAAGTTTTGAGCTAAAAAAGCTCGCCGCCGAGATCAAGTATCTTAATTCCGAACTGGAAGACTTGAAGGCTTTAAGCAAAATGTGGGTAAACCCGCTGGCTATTTATTCCAAAGAAATCATTTTACAAAACGGTAGTACACTATTTGGGAAGATCGTCTATCAAGATGAAGAAACGCTAAAGGTAGAAACCCTGATAGGTTATCTTATTATTGAACGAAAAAATATTGTCAGAGTTATTGATAACGTGGTGACAGAGGAAACACAGGAATATGTACCAGAACAGATTCGCGATAGTTACTCTCCACCGCCCATGCCCAAACTGGCAGAACCCAAATATACGTCCGCTGATCCATTTAGTCGTTCAGCGGGTAAAAGATATTCTGCGAATTGTGTCCTAGTTGGCAATATCAGTGAGCGCAAGGATAATCAGGGTGCAATTATCTTTACAGGAGAGGTTAAAAACATTGGCGGCCGCCGAGCAGATTTTGTGAAAGTTGATTTTGTATTTCGTAAAAACTGGAGTGGTGAGACCAAGACACTCACTACGTTTATACGCGGAACATACCACACCTTCGACTCCGGCATCACCACTGATGCCACTTTACTCCCGGGGGCGTTAGGGGCGTTTGAATTATTCGTGCCCAATGACTTTGGATCCTTTATCGGATACTCATATGTCATTGATTGGGAGGAATACGAATAATGACAGCGGTGTCTTTTTATCTCCGGGGTTTACTCAACCTTGGAATAACCATATTACTGGTTTTTCCTCTGAACGGACAACAACAAACAACATCAGCGCTATCTGAAATTTTCCTGTTAGACTTAGGCATTGTCATTGAGCCGTCTACGGGGGAAGAATCTTACAACCGGCGGGTCGAGAGCCCTTCAAAAGAAGTTAATATCAGGATTAAACAGATAAAAAGCGGAACGGTATATAGCGTTGCTACACAGGAATTATTGACCGCAATTGAACGGATCAATATGCGGATTTCTGCTCTGGAAAAATCGTTTCACAGTGAATTAATAGCCTTAAAATATGAGAACAAAGAATTGCAACAATTGCTTGCTGCTGCCCGCCCTGTTTTAGAAAAACCTGATCTCCCGTATATTTCTTTAACTACAGTAGAACCACAGATTATAGATAACGCGCATCCTGTAGACCTTCCAGTTGTAAAAAGTATTGTCGTAATTCCGCCAGACCCTTATGATGGTTTCGACAATAAAAAATATCTAAAAGGTATGTATGCGTACCAATGTGAAAATTTTTCAAAAGCATTAAAATGTTTTGATGATCTTGATTTAAAAACAGCTGATATGAAAACAATAGAAAATGTTCTTTATTGGACAGCAGATGCTTATCTACATGTTCACAATTACGATCAAGCATTGGCCACATTAGATGAATTATTAGAATATCCAAAATCAGATATGGCTGATGATGCTTTAGTAAAAAAAGGCTTACTGTACAAGAAACTCGGCAATATGGATTTAGCCATGAATTCTTTTAAAAAGGTGGTTGTTGGGCATCCTGACAGTGAATACTCACGATTAGCGGCGCTGGAAATAAAACGAGGGGAACTGGCGTTACAGTGAAAAAAATCATAAACAACTTATTAATATTTTATCTGGTATTGATGTCAGTATCATGGGGAGCTTCTCGCGTGGCTTACACCCGACCGGGGTTTATGATGAAAATACCGACATCCAGTGTGAAGAAAGCACCTTATTTATTCCGCACAGGATTTGGTGTTGAATTACACCGCTTTGATCCCTTTAATTCCGCCCAAGGTATCTATTTTGATATGGAACTGGGGAAGAATTTTACATTCGGTTTTTCTTCTGTGCAAACTGCAGACAGCACCGCTCCTGCGTTTTTGGGTAAAACAGGGTATACTCCTCCCGTTGAATTTGGCTTTCATCTGCAACAGCGTGTGTACACCTATAATAATGTTTCAATTTCACTGGGCTTACAGGATATCGTTTTTCAAAATGCAGAAAGCAGCGGTGGGAGCGGATTAAGTCTGGATCCGGAACAGCTGTCATTCTTTGCTGTGGTCAGTAGTGAAAAAGATTTGGGTAAATATCGTTTAAATACATTTATGGGTTTTGGATCGGGAGGTTTTGCTCCTGCGGATACAATGACCGCTACGAGCGCATTGGGAGACGCCACATCATCTGATACAGAAGCAACAACCAATGAAGGTACTAAATCAGGTGTATTTATGGGCGTCATTATGAACACACCGTATCTTTATAAATGGGGTGGAATAGATATTGTGGGTGAATTCGATGGAACAGGCATCAATGTGGGACTCCGCATCCCCCTTACCTCGGATTATCGCTTGAACCTAGGGTTCACCCACATAGAAAAATTGCCGGATTGGGAATCCAGATACTGGGAGGGTCATCCGGGTGTCACATTAGGGTTTGACATGGCTGTCCCTCGCGGATTTAAAACAGTGCCCAGCGGTCTTGGTGGACCTTCCCCCATGATCATCGGGGGCCAGCTGAAACTGCCGGCTACAGGTCAATTTGAAACATTATCATCATCTATAGATTCGACTCTGGCTATGGCCGATTTTGCTGTGCTCACAGTCCGCGATTCTATGAGTATGCTAAGAAATGAAATGCGCAACCTGATGGTTCAATTGGCTGCCATCAATCAGCAATCTCAATTTCTGGAAGATTCCCTGCTTTCTATGAAATTGAGTCGCAACGTTGATGAAAAAAACATGAATGAATCCATGCGCCATCTGTCCAAGTCTCTCCGCTATTTTTATGCTGGCGATTATCGAACGGCATTGCAGGAAGTGGAATCCGCACTGGATTTGAATCCAAACATGGCCTTGGCTTACGCCCGACGCGGTTCAATTTATTATAAACTGGGGGACATTCAACGGGCATCGATTAACTGGAATTTGGCCTTGCGCATGGATCCTGAATATGATGATGTCCGCAACATATTAAAAGCACTGCACGAAAACCGTTTAAAATCCACGAGCATTGTGGAGGAGTAGAGAATTATGGATATTGCAACCTTAGTAGGCATACTTCTTGGATTAGGATCAATTTTTGGCGGGATATTTCTGGCTGCCTCAGCTGCTAATGCAGGAATGGGCGGATTTATTTCACCATCAAGCTTTGCAATTGTTTTTGGCGGTATGATGGCTTCCATATCGGTTGCCTTTCCCCTGTCAGATGTTCTCAAGTTGGGAGCCGCCATAGGTGCGGTATTTAAAGGAGGAAAACTTAAGCTTGGTGATGCGGTAGATGATGCTGTGGAGGCAGCGGAAGTGGGCCGTAAAGGTGCAGCTGACCTTGAAAAAGTGGTTGAAGGCATTAAAAATCCATTTTTTAGGGATGGCATACAAATGGTTGTTGATGGTTACAACCTAGAGGAATTAACTGAAATTTTAGAAACACGCATTGAATATCGGGAAGTTCGTGAAAAAACACAAGCAGGATTGTTTAAATCTATGGGGACCATGGCTCCCGCCTGGGGTATGATCGGAACATTAATTGGTTTGGTCATTATGCTTTCAGGTTTTGGTGGAGAAGGCGGAGCAGATTCATTAGGTCCAGGTATGTCCGCTGCGTTGATTACAACATTTTATGGTGCTGTATTCGCGAACCTGTTTTTTCTACCTATGGGTGAAAAATTAAATACAAGAATGAGTTTTACCAGTACACTGCAGGCCATGCTGGTTGAGGCAGCCCGGCTGATTCATCAAAAAAAACACCCTTTGATCGTTAGGGAAAAATTGAACTCCTTTATACCGCCAAAGGAATGGAAAAAAGAAGAATAATTAAATATTATATATAATGTTTGTATTAGCATTTAGGCCAATACTCCTACTTATACTTCTACTTATATTCACAGCATGTAAAATAAAGCCTGCATATGATGTTACTGGTGTTATCATTCAAAAAGACAGTAAGAGCAAAGTTATACTCATTGATCATGATAGGATAGAAGGTTTTAT
>CATMBH010000126.1:0-4952 GCA_950063985.1 uncultured Fidelibacterota bacterium | reverse complement strand
AGGAAGCTTCACGGAAGCTCCGTTTTTCTGCACAAAAGACCATGCGCACTGCGCAACGCCTGTATGAAGCAGGTTTTATAACGTACATGCGTACTGACTCCATTCAGCTTTCCCAAGAAGCATTAACAGGCGCGAGAAAAGTTATTAAAGACCGTTATGGAGATGAATTTCTTCCAGATAAGCCAGTCATATATAAAAGCAAAGTCAAGAATGCACAGGAAGCACATGAAGCTATACGTCCTGCGGGGGTTGTATACGCTGATGTTAAAACAGTCAGCGCAAAGGTGGGCAGTGATGAGGGAAAACTGTATGATTTGATTTGGAAGCGGACGGTGGGCAGCCAAATGAAACCGGCAAAATTGAAACGTACAATTGTAAATATTGAGAATCAAAATACAGTATTCCGCGCTCGCGGCCGTGTCATCCTTTTTCCAGGTTATATGCGTGTTTATGTTGAAGGCAGTGATGATCCGGACGGCAAGTTAGCTGACCGCGAAAAATTCCTGCCAGAAATGAAAAAAGACCAACGATTGGTATGTAAAAATCTCACTCCGGAAGAACATATTACCAAGCCACCGGCACGGTTCACGGAAGCGTCTGTTATAAAAGAGATGGAAAAACAAGGAATTGGAAGGCCATCTACCTGGGCCAATATTATTGGACGTATTCAGAAAAAAGATTATGTTCGCAATCAAAAGGGTTCTCTCGTACCTACATTTTTAGCTGTAGCAGTTACACAATTACTGGAAAATCACTTTTCTTCCATTGTCGATTCACAATTCACTTCAAAAATGGAAGATGAGTTAGATTCTATTTCTCGTGGTGAATCAGAACCTCATCCTTTTATGCATGGCTTCTATTTCGGCAGTGATGACACGCCCGGTTTGCACCAAATGCTGGAGGATGAAATTGATATCCGTAAAGCGTGTACTATATTAATCACCAATGGCAGTGTGGAAGAAATTGTTATCCGTATTGGAAATTATGGTCCCTATTTGCAACAAGGTGATGGGCGTAGAAATATTCCTGGAGAATTTTCTCTGGGTGATATTTCAGTTGAAAAAGCCATGGAAATACTGGCGAACGATTCCTCCCAGACACAACTCCTTGGTGTGGATGATGTATCAGGACAATCAATTTATTTGAAGGAAGGGCCCTACGGTCCCTACGTTCAGTTGGGCGATACCAAAACACGGAAATCACTCCCCAAAGGAACAGAAAAAGAAAACGTGGATCTTGATTTCGCCATACAATTGCTTTCCTTGCCGCGATTGCTGGGCATGCATCCCGACACTGGTGATGAGATTCGTGCTGATTTTGGACGTTACGGCCCTTATTTAAAAGTTGGCGAAAAGAACGTCAAACTGCCTCACCCTCACGATCCGCTAAAAGTGACACTGGAAACAGCTATTGATATTATTAATAATCGAAATAAGCCCAGCAGTGCATTAAAGACGCTTGGTAATCATCCAGAGACTGGTGAAGCAATCGTTGTTAAAGATGGTCGTTATGGACCTTACGTTTCTGATGGAAAAGTAAATGCGAGCCTGCCCAAGAATGTTTCGCCAGATGAAATTGATCTTGAGACTGCAGTCAACTTAATAAACGATCGTCGGACTAAAGGGCCGACGAAACGCAGGAGGCGAAAAAAGAAATGAAGAAATTTATAATCTGTTTAATAATTTCAGTTCTTATTGCTGTGCCAGCCAATGAAGAATTAATCACTGATATAGAACAAAGCCTTATGGCGCCCTGCTGCTGGAGCGGCACAGTTGATGATCATGGCCATACGCAAATGGAAGGCGAGATTCGAACAATGGTGGAAACTGGGCAAACACGTCAACAGGTTTTGGATCATTTTGTTCGAACGTATGGTGAAAGAATACTGGCAATACCAGTGGCTCAAGGATTTAATATCATGGCTTGGGTCGCTCCGGTAATTATTGCCATTGCAGCATTAACAGTATTAGGCTTATATCTTCGTACTCCAAAGAAAATCGATGAAAAGTCAGCAAGTTACGAGTCAGGTACTTCAATCCCATTCAATGACCAGATTGAAAAAGAACTGAAAGAAATGAATTAATGGCAGAAAAGTCCCACGCCCTAGATAAAATTGTATCACTGTGTAAGCGGCGCGGATTCATTTTTCAAAGTTCCGAAATATATGGCGGCTTCGGCGCTGTGTATGATTACGGCCCTCTCGGTATTGCATTAAAAAATGCCATTTCACAACTGTGGTGGCGTTCCATGACCCAGCTCCATGAGAATATAGTTGGCTTAGACAGTGCTATTTTCATGCATCCAAAGATCTGGGAGGCGTCCGGCCATGTGGCCGAATTTCATGATCCGTTGGTGGATTGCAAACAATGCAAGGCACGCTTTAAAGCTGATGAATTAACGGATGAAGATCCTAAATCTGTCGATTGGTCTACTTTGCAATGCCCGAAATGCGGAACCACTGGAAAAATGACAGATCCCCGACAATTCAATCTCATGTTCAAAACACAAATCGGGCCCGTGGAAGATGAAGGCCCTATAGCCTACTTACGACCTGAAACAGCCCAGGGCATTTATGTGAATTATTTACTGGTTCAGGGTTCGCAGCGCTTGAAGGTACCTTTTGGTATTGCCCAGATTGGTAAAGCCTTCCGTAATGAGATCGTGGCCAGAAATTTTATTTTCCGTACCCGGGAATTTGAACAGCTGGAAATGCAGTATTTTGTAAAGCCTAGTATGGATGATGATGAAATGAAGTCCTGGAAAGAAGAGCGCTTTAATTTTTATATAGATGATTTGGGAATCAATAAGGATAAACTTCGTTTTCATCAGCACGGCGATGGTGAATTAGCTCACTATGCTAAAGAAGCCTGGGATATTGAATATGAATTTCCTTTCGGCTGGTCAGAAATTGAAGGTATTCACAATCGTACCGATTTTGACCTCAAGCGCCACCAGGAATTTTCCGGAAAAAACATGCAGTATTCCGATCAAGTGGCCAATGAAAAGTATTTCCCCTATATCATTGAAACGTCAGCCGGACTCAACCGTATGATGCTTACCGTACTGACTGATGCCTACTGGGAAGATACCGAAAATAATCGCACTGTATTGAAACTGCACCCATGTTTAGCACCTATCAAAGCTGTTATTTGTCCCTTGGTCAAAAAAGACGGTTTACCTGAATTAGCTAGAAAAATCACTGCTGATTTAAAAAACCACTACAAAGTCTTGTACGACCAGCAAGGGTCCATTGGCAAACGGTATTATCGCCAGGACGAAGCCGGAACACCTTTTGGAATCACGGTAGATTATCAATCTCTCGACGATCAAACAGTAACTCTCCGCCATCGGGACAGCCAGAAACAAGACCGTGTTTTAATTGCTGCTCTCGTAGACAAAATCGGTGTTGAAATCCAAAATTGGTCTTAAATCTCGCCTGTTTTATAAAATAATAAAAAACTTAAAAATCTTGTTAAATCACCAAAAAGGGCTATAAGTTTGCAGGAATTTGCCCAAGTGGGTAGAAGAAAAACGTATGCCTAAACACATACCAAACAACTAACCAAGGAGAAAATGATGAAGAAAATCATTTTTATGCTTACCCTTGGGATGTTTTCTGGCCTCATGGCCCAGGGCTCCATCTACGGTACGGTAACGGACCAGGATGGAAATTCATTACCTGGCGCTAATGTAGCCGTTGAAGGAACATCCTTAGGCGCAGCAACCGATGGAAACGGTACGTATTCGATCTCTGGTGTTCCTGCCGGATCATATACGGTAACCGCTTCATACATCGGTTATGAATCCTCAAGTCAAAGTGTTTCTGTAGGTGCAGGTGCAGTCCAGGCTGACTTATCGCTGACAATGAGCGCATTGGCTGGTAGAGCAGTGTCTGTGATCGGTTCTCGATTTGCTCACTCGGCAGAAGACCAAGCTGTACCTGTAGACGTCTTTACAGCCCAGGAAATCCGCCGTGCCGGTTTTACAGAAACCGCACAAATCCTGCAATCTTTAGCACCATCATTTAACATGCCCAGAACATCTATAGCAGATGGTTCTGATACAGTAAGGCCCATGACTTTAAGAGGATTAGGTTCCGGTCAGGTGTTGGTGCTTGTAAATGGTAAACGCCGCCATACCACCGCTTTGGTGCACGTGAATAATAGCCCCAGCCGTGGTGATACAGGTGTTGACCTGAATGCAATTCCGGCAGCTGCCATTGAACGCATTGAAGTTCTGCGTGATGGAGCAGCCGCCCAATACGGTTCTGATGCTATTGCCGGAGTCATTAACATTGTGTTGAAATCAGGCAACAGCGGTGGATCATTCAATGTATACACCGGACACAATGAACACGTCATTGAAGCAATTCCAGTAGGCTACGACATGTATGGAATAAAATATGGGGATGAAACAGTACCTTATACATGGAACCCCACAACAGAAGTGAATTATATGCGGATGATGGATGGCAATCCTATGGCTATAGTAACCTCAAGCGAGGATTATACCATCAATGATGGCGCAGTAACACAATATCAGCTGACTCGCGGTTTTTCAATCGGCAATGGCGGTTCGCTGCTCATTGCTGCTGAATATCGCGACCGCGGACTGTCCAACCGTGTCGGGTTCGAGGGTGAACAGTATTTTGAGCCCAACTCAGATTACTGGAGTGATGATGAAGCTGAATCACAGCGGTTGCAAGCCGGTTCAAACTGGTTCGTAGACCCATTTCGTATGAGATGGGGTGACCAGGCACAGAGTAATATGGGTTTTATGTTCAATGCTGATCTGCCGGCTGGTGACAAACGGTACTATGCTTTTGGCGGATACACATCCCGTAATGGCGATACCGGTTGTTTCACGCGTCAGCCAGATCAAGGTAATAAAGTTTGGCTAAGTTCTAACCCCACAGGCTTTGTACCGCACATCCAGCCAGAGGTAGCTGATTA
>CATMBH010000125.1:0-4986 GCA_950063985.1 uncultured Fidelibacterota bacterium | reverse complement strand
ACCGCCATGAGCAATATAGTATTCAATGAAAAGAAGGCCTTCCGTTCCCTGGGTGAACTCAGGAGTGAGATAGGAATGAAATGCTCCGGGAATGCCCCAGAAATATAAACATTCATACAGCCACTGCCTGCGGTAAAACATGATAATACCCGAAATAATTGCCGATAGTCCGCATAAATGCAGCGGCAGATTATTATAAATATCCCAGCCTTTTATATTGGCCACATAAGGATGGATAAGGATTGAACGGGCTATTAAAATGACGCCAATCACCTTGGCCAATAATTCTGTCTGTTCTTTATTGAGTTTTTTTGCAGCGAATAGTATTCCACTTATGATGACCGTTGACCAAATAATGGTCTGCCACCAGATGGTGCTTAAGGGTTCGAGTATTTCGTGCGGCTGAATCATTGTTTAATTGATGTTCAATTCAACTTTATATTATTCTTTACGCTAGATAATGTTACAATAATTTGCAGTTTATTTAGGTTTTTGCAAAATATAACTAAGATAAACCGCGGAACCATCTGAAAAGGCACTATAGATCTTACTGTCTTTCACACCTGCAAAATCGCGAAATGCTGGCTGGACGAAATGAGGTACATTATCATCAATCATTTTCATTTTTCTATCATGTATAAGATCAAGAGCATTCAAAACTTGAGGAGTGATCATACCCTCGTCTTTGGTTGTAAATCCTGCAGAGTTGAAAATGTTTGGTAGTCTCGCACCCTCTTCTGCACTGCGCAAATCAGCCCATGAAAAATATCCTCCAGGTTTGAGGACACGGTTTACTTCATTGACAAACTGCTGCATATTGCCGTAACAATGGGATGATTCCACATTCAGTACAATGTCAAAGGTATCATCATTAAAAGGCAAGTTTTCTGCATCACCCTCTTTGAAAGTCAAATTATCATCTGCATTGTTCTTATTAGAAAATTTCACAGCATTAGCAGAATAATCCAAGCCAACCATCTCTGACGGGTTCATAACACGAGCCACATAACTGGCACCACCACCCCGGCCTGAGCCCACTTCAAGTACTTTTTTACCATTAAGGTCAACAGCAGCTGCTACATGATGATATAACTGAATAAAATAACGGTCTTTCTCTAGTTCGCCCTGCAGATCCAGTTCTGTCCCATTCAGTTCGGCATAACCATAATTCATGAATTTCCAATCAGGCAGTTGGTATCTCTTGGCCATAATCTGGTACCACCAGCGCCACAATGTGCGCTTCAGTGCTGGTGAAAGATTTGCAAGAAATTTAAAAAATTTTACGATCATTGTGTGGAGTGCATCACAGCGGTAAATAGGATAAATGGAGTAATATTTTATCGAGGGAGGCGGACTTACCTCCTTGGTTAATCGAATTCACTAACCTCCTTGGTCTGCCTCCCCATTCTCCTCCTCAATAACTTCCGCCGCATCAGCAGTGACTAATTCAACAGAATGAATGGGTACAGTCCAAATATTGCCATCGTCATCCTGCAAGCGGTAACGCGTGGGAAAATGAATGATGGCATTTATAACGCATTCACTTCCGGCGGTAATATTCCCGTCGATTTCACGGTGGTCTATAATCAGCCGAACTTTTGTCCCGGCTTTCATGCCTCCGTGTTCTGCAGAAGGTTTGTGAAACAGTTTTCCCATATTTTTCCTTTATGTGCTTACTAATTTATCATTATTAAAATTTTTAAGCCACGGTTGTTATGGCTGTAATGCTGTGTGAACAGCATGGGCGATCTCCACAGCATTGGGAGTATCACTGTGGACGCAGATCGTTTGTACAGTAATGTTTAATGCAGTTCCGTCTACAGCAGTAAAATTTTCATTTCGTGCCATGCATTCGGCTTGTTCGGCTGCTATGCCAGGATCAGTGATCAATGCATCATCAAATTTTCTACTTCTTAATGTTCCATTACATTCATAGGTGCGATCTGCAAAGCCCTCGCCCATTATATCAAATCCCATCCCTTGCCAAACTGCAAGCATCTTTGATCCAGCCAAACCAACTAATTTCAATTCTTCATCCACATACTTAACACCTGTTCCAATTGCAACAGCAATTTCTTCATCATTGACTGCTTTATTATATAAAGCGCCGTGTGGTTTCACATGTGTCAATAAACTACTATTATTTGATGCAATTTCGTTTAAACGTGTGATCTGTTCTGCAATTGTTTCGGAAATCGCTGCAGAGGTCATATCAATCTTTATTCTTCCAAAATTTTCCTTATCAGGATAACTGGGGTGTGCGCCAATTTTTACTCCCCGCTCTTGAGCCATCATAACCATGGCAAGCATCATATCACCATCTCCAGCGTGGCCGCCACAAGCCACATTGATTGATGTAATGTATTGCATCATTTCTGCATAAGTACTGTTATCCAAAAGATGCTTCAGCTCGCCCATATCACTGTTGATATCGATTAACGATTTCATGATGCTGATAAATTATGGATAAATTTCATTTGTTCATTATACAGTTGTTCTGCTGCTTCTAAAGTAACCAAATCAAATTGAAATGTATCGCCGGGTTTCAATTGTCCCACTCTGCACAAATCAGCACTGATTACATTGGCAATGCGCGGGTAACCGCCTGTGGTTTGATGCTCCACAAAGGAAATGATTGGATTTCCATTGCCCGGGACTTGGATCGCACCCAGCGGCACACCTTGTGTCAATATTTCATTCCCTTGCGATGATTGAATGTGATTGCCCTCCAGCCTAATGCCCATACGGCTGAATGATTGGGAAACTGTAAAGTTCTCATTTAAAAACAAATCCCACACATCTTCATTAAACCAGTCTCCCTCCATTGTTTTAATGACGCGAATTATTTTTCGGTCTAAATGCTTTAGAATTTCGTTAACATTTATTAATTCAACCCTGTTATTATTATCTCCAGATTGATATGTATCTAAAACATTTCCTTTCCGCAACGCTCTGCCTTCATAACCTCCTAAACCTGTCATCAAATGTGTAGAACGGCTGTTCAATAATATTGGTACATCAATTCCACCACGCACACATAAATAACACCGGGCACCATCTTGACTGCTTCTGATCTTTAGTAATTGTTCTTTATTAATGTTTTTCCTGGTCCAGATTGAAACCTGTTCATCATCAACACTTGCATTAAACTCACTGCCAGTTAAGGCAATACAAACATCAGATGTAAACTCGTATTCTCCACCTGACAATGTGATTTCCAATGCGGCATCATGTGGATCATTACCAACAAGCTTATTTCCAATTTGATACGAAAAAGCATCTGCAGCGCCAGAAGTGGAAATTCCCAAATGGGCATAGCCAGGTCGTCCAAAATCCTGGACAGTTGTTTGCAAACCCTGTTTTAGAACGTGAATGCTCATTATTGCTTTAATCGTTCAAATTCTTCTTCATCAATTGGAATAAATTTGATGCTGTCACGCATATTAATGAGTGCATTTTCAGGATGATTGATATCGAAAATCTGGATGGGTGTTTGCCCTATCAAATTCCATCCTCCCGGTGATTCCAGGGGATATATTCCAGTTTGACTGCCGCCAATGGCCACAGAACCAGCCGGCACACGTTTACGCGGTGTATTCAGTCGAGGCGTTTCCAATTTTGGATTCAAGCCGCTTATATAAGGAAAGCCCGGAGTAAAACCAATGAAGCTCACATAATATTCTCCACAACTATGCAATTCAATAACTTTACTTTCAGAAATTCCATTATGTTCGGCAACGTGAATTAAATCAAGGCCATACTCTCCACCATACAAAACCAGTATTTCGATCAACTTTGATTCTGGTAATTCAATATTTCCTGAATCATACCAGGCCTGTTGTAAATCCTTTTGAATTGATTGAACAGAAGTGTTATCAATATCAACAGAAACCAGAATTGAAGCATACCCAGGATGGAAATTTGCGATACCTTCCAGAGAATGATCCATTAAATAATGTGAAAGACGAAAAACCGCTTTTTGAGCATCGGGTGAATTTTCTTCACCAAATTGAATCAATAATGTGCGGTCTGAAGCTGGAGTGATATTAAAATCTGATGAAATTGTCACAACATTAAAATGTTGTCGTTTCGACTACATGCGCTTCTACATTATGACGATAAAATAAGATAGGCCGCAGCTTTTTATCTGAATATAGCTGTAGTTGGTCTGTTCTATGGGGAGAACCCGGCTGGCTGAAATTTCCATAACCCATTACACCTTCTGCTCGTATTGAATCTCCAAATTCAATAATGGCAACATATGTATCACCAGCGATCAACGATTGTTGATTATTATCATCAGGTCTATAATAAGACGTCCTAAAAACGCCGTAAGGGTCACCAGGAGCGCCGTTCGCCGGAAGATCGATGCTATCCCTCTTTAAGCGAAAAACTTCGCCCCAGAATACATCCAGGCGGCCGAATTTCTCTTTTACTTCCTTAGCCGCGCCAAAAAGACGATGTACAGCCATTGTAGGGTCTTTAAGTCCATCCGGCAGCTGTGTGGGGCTGCGTTCATTCCACTGCAGCGCAAAATCATCCGGGAAATTCATATCATCCACCCACGTTTTGAACAATACACTTCCCCGGCTGGCGTTGTCTGCTGTACGGTCCCAGCTCTTCAGCACCCGGACGGCTTCTTTTATTTCCTGGTCTCGTGCTGTGGATGCAGCATCAAATAGGTCATCCAATAAACGATCAGCTAATTCCATGCGCGTGGAAAATTTATACTCTACTAGTTCATTAAAAGTGATGCTTTCATCTTCGTCCAGCATTCTGGCCGAGCGCTGGGCCCGAAAGCCCATTTCCCGGGGTGACATATATGCAGGAAAATCATTCGCATCGATTTCTTCAGGAAAGGTGGTTGTCCATGGCGGATCATTGGCATTCTGTAGCCAGCCGCTCTCTGGATTTAGCACACGCGGTAATTCTTCGTAGGGGTGGTGATGATTCCATATTGTCGCAGATGTATTACCCGGCACAATA
>CATMBH010000124.1:0-5014 GCA_950063985.1 uncultured Fidelibacterota bacterium | reverse complement strand
CCCCAATCAGTCTGAGATTTGCCATAATAGATAAAGCGCTGAAAAGGTCATCAACATGCCGATATACTGTGCGATCTTATGTTCACTGCGCAATGCTTTGAATTGGGTGTATTCATGATCAAAGTATAATGCGACTCTAACAGTGTCACCAATTGGGACATATACTCGCTTAATGGCGTAATGTAAACGGGATTTAACGTCTTCATTTGTTATTTGCGGGGGTGCGTAGCCAATTTCATGAAAACCGGCTAAAACAGGTACAGGATAGCGTAATGGTGATACGCCCACTTGTATACCATCAATAAAAAGTGGTATTCCTAAACTATCGCAAGTCGGAAATATAAACCCCGTCTCCGGGATCTTTTCTGTAGCATCAGGAGTTACTGCCCATAATGTTGTAAAACACAGGATTTTGGAGAAAATGATTGCAAATCGTAAAAACACGCTCATGAAAATTATTCCGCATCAGGTATCAGTTCAACCAGTTAATTCATTGGAATTAAACCGAAAGACAGCGAATTTCACGCCTGAAAAATGACCTGTTTAAAGCAGATCTGCCGCTACACTAGCTTAATCTTTATGGTTTTGCTTTTCGTTTTTTCATCTTGCGCTTATTTCAATACTTTTTATAATGCCCGGCAATATTTCGAACAGGCCGAAAAACAGCGTCTGGAAAAAGCTGGTGAATCTATCCCACCCGGTGCTATCGATGCTTACGGCAAGGTGATCGATAAATCACAGTATGTTATCGACAAATATCCCGATTCTAAATTAGTAAAAGAAGCATTGCTGCTCATCGGTATGTCGCGTTTCCATCGCAAGGAATATCGCATTGCTGAAACTGTATTTAAACAATATGTAGAAACATATGCTGATAATGTTGACCAAGCGGAATATTGGTTGGCACTGTGTAAATGGAAATTAGGTAAACCACAGCCGGCTCTTGATGTATTACAATCCATGCTGGAAACAGCAACTGATAAAAATTTTATTTCCTCAATTTATCTTTCCAAAGCTGAAATTAATTTAGATATAGATAATTCAAAACTGGCCCTTGAGTATCTTGTATTGGCGGCTGAAACCAACAAAGATCGTGATGAACGTGGGCAAATCTATTATAGAATTGCTGAACTGGCCTATAATGCAGAAGATTATGAACAGGCATTATCGGCAAATACGGAAGTGGTGAAAAATTCAACATCCAAGAAGCGAAAAGAAGAAGCAAACCTGCAAATTGTACGCATACATCGCTTACTGGGGAATTGGGATACAGTTAAAGATCTGATCAAATCGATGCTCCTGGATGAAACGTTTAAAACGATTCATGGTGACCTTGATTTGGAATTAGTTAAGCTTTATCAGATGGATGGTCTGATGGAAGAGGCAATCACAAGAATCGAATCTATCAAAGAGGATTATAAAAATTCAAAAACTTCCGCTGAAGCATATTATATCCATGGTGAAATAGCATTATATGACTATTGGAATCTGGATGACGCAAAAAAATATTTTGAGTGGGTTACACGAGAGTACAGGCAATCAATTTATACATCCACAGCAAATCTGCGTGCCAAGGAAATAACGAAATATCAAGAGTCCCTAGAGGAAATAACAACATTGGATGATCAAATACTGCTAACCATTGCTGTACTGGATTCACTTATTGATGATTCATTAAAGTCAGTTCGTGAAAAAGAGGTTAATAATTCACGAATATCCATCGCCAGCCATCTTTATAATTTGGGTGAATTAGAAGCATTCCACTTTAAAAGACAGGATTCTTCCATGACCCATTTTCAACGGATTGTTGATGAATTTCCAGAAACTGATTATTATCCAAAATCTCTCTTTGCTTTATACTATATCAATTTTAGCACGGGTGACACAATAACGGCTGAAATATACAGCAAGCGCATCCTAGATGAATTACCATCCTCTGAATATGCAGATTTTTTACGTAAAGCATTAAACCTTCCAGTAGATCAAGGATCGGTTCAAGCAATGCTGCGCCAAGGAGAATTAGAGTGGCTCATAAACCCAACTAATGCCTTGACACATTATAGGAATATTATTTTAACAGACAGCCAGAGTGAAACAGCTGCACGGGCAGCATATTTTTTAGCATACAATTATGATTACACTTTCTATGAACCGGACAGTGCATTAAAATATTATTCCTGGTTGCATGAAAATCATGAAAACTCTGAACAAGCGTTGGCTAGTAAATTACGTTTTGAAATTTTGCAACAAATACTTGTAGTTATAGAGGAAGATACGCTTGGTAATTGAACTCGCAGAAATATTAACGAATGAGCAGATCGCCCAGGGCATCTGGCGGATGTCAATGCATGCTCCGAAAGTAGCTGCTGCTTATGTTGGTCCGGGACAATTCATCAATCTGCTAACTGATGACAACTGGGATCACCTTGTTCGACGTCCCATGAGTATTGCGTTTGTCAAAGATGATGCAGTGGATATTATTTATAAGATATTCGGTGAAATGACTGATCAGTTCTCACGGAAAAAACCCGGTGATACCATGAACATTCTTGGGCCTTTGGGTAACGTATTTTCAGATTGGGACAGGCAGGATAAGGAGCCCGTTTTGGTCGGCGGGGGAGTCGGACTGGCGCCTATATTAAATTTATATGAATTATGTACTGACGCAGTGTTGATCATGGGTGCCAGGACAGCTGCTGAACATTTTATGAACCATGAGCCAGAAAATCATATTTACTTGACCACAGATGATGGATCAGCCGGCATTGATGGTAATGTTCTGACAGCGCTGAATGAAATTGACTTGCATGAAAATTCAATCATCTATGCCTGTGGTCCGGAACTCATGCTACTTGCTGTACAAAAATTTGCTGTAGAAAAAAATGCAAGAGCCCAATTATCCGTGGAAAGTTACATGGGCTGTGGAGTTGGCCTTTGTCAGGGTTGTGTCATTGAAAAACAAAATGGACAAATAATGAAACATAGCTACCATGAAAAATATTCATTGGTATGTTTGGATGGTCCCGTATATGAATGTGATGAGATAATCTTTGGCTGATCTATCCATAAAAATTGGTCATACAACTTTTAAGAATCCCATTTTTGTGGCCTCTGGTACATTTGGTTATGGTACGGAAAATACGGAACTGGTCGATGTTTCTAATATTGGTGCCATTGTAACAAAATCCATTACATTGAATCCCCGGGAAGGTAATCCACCGCCGCGAATTGTAGAAACACCCTCTGGTATGATCAATTCCATCGGACTGGCCAATATCGGCGTGGACAAATATGTAAGTGAAATGCTGCCGGTCTATGAAAAGATCGGTAGTCCTATCATTATGAATATTGCCGGTTCATCCATGGAAGAATACATTAAAGTTATGCAGCAAGTGGAAGCTGTTTCATCTAACATTGTCGGTTACGAGATCAATATTTCCTGTCCCAATGTTAAGGAAGGCGGCATGGAGTTTGGTGTAGATTGCGATATGACTGAAAAATTGACCAAAAAATTACGAAAACTAACAGAACGATTGCTGATTATGAAATTGAGCCCCAATGTCACAGACATATCTGCGATCGCCAAGTCTTCCGAAAACGGCGGGGCAGATGCTGTGTCTGCTATTAACACTGTTATTGGCATGAGTATCGATCACAAGACTGGAAAGAACAATATTTATACAACATATGGTGGTCTTTCAGGCCCCGCGATTAAACCTGTCGGTCTGGCTTGCGTGTATAAAGTTTATCATACAGTCAAGATACCCATCATTGGCATTGGCGGTATAGTTAACAGCAGCGATGTGATAGAATATATTTTAGCAGGATCGAGTGCAGTCCAAGTGGGCACTGCAAACTACCGTGACCCCGGAATTGCTGAAAAAATATTGAACGATCTAAACAGTTATCTTGATGTGCAGAGTCTAGATTCAATTGAAAGCTTAATCGGTAGTGTGAAGACTTATGATTAAGTGGCTATTAATTCTCACATTATTATTGATGTCCTGCTCAAATTCTCCACGTTATCGCACTGGCAGTAAGCCGGGCAAAAAAGGGCATATACCTTTGGCGACAAAAGGCATGCATGCCAAAGTCTTATATGGGGTCAGCTCATTTTATGCGGAAGATTTTCATGGCAAACTCACCGCCAATGGTGAAGTATATGATATGTATGGAATTACTGCAGCTCATAAAACTCTCCCATTGAATACAATCGTGCGTGTGACTAATATGGAAAATGATAAATCTATTATTGTGCGTATCAATGACCGCGGTCCATTCATCCCTGGGAGAATTCTGGATTGTTCCTACGGTGCAGCCTTAAAATTAGGCTTTATCGCTCAGGGTACTACTAAAGTAAAGATTGAGATTATTGAGTTCGGAGATAATAAATACATGAAACATAAATCTTGATGTTGATAATTGGTTAATGGTCAGTGGAATAAAAATAAAATAATGTCTAAATATTATTTAGCAGTTAATCCTCACGGAGGATTAAAAAAAGGACTGGGTATTTTAGAACAGGTAAAACCTGTATTTGAAAATGCCGGAGCAGAGCTAACCATTCTCGAAACAGAATATGCCGGACATGCACGGAACATGGCCCGGACGGTCGAAATCGATGGCTATGATGGCTTTTGCGCCATTGGCGGTGATGGTACTATGCATGAGGTTGTCAATGGTATGATGAACAGAGAAGATGGCCGTAAACTGCCCATTGGACTTGTAACTGGCGGAACAGGTAATTCATTTATGCACGACCTTGATTGCCTTGATCCGGTCAACGCAGCCAAGCGCATTATTACCAATCGCAGACGTCCTATCGATTTAGCCAGGGTCAATGCCAATGGAGAAATTTTATACGCGTTTAATATTGTAGGGTGGGGCATGCCTACGGATATTAATATTATCGCGGAAAAAATGCGCTGGCTCGGAGGACAGCGTTATAATGTAGCTTCTTTAATTGAGATTATTGCCTTTCGTGAGCGCTTTTCTACTCTTATTTTTGAAGGAA
>CATMBH010000123.1:0-5108 GCA_950063985.1 uncultured Fidelibacterota bacterium | reverse complement strand
GTTCTGATTTACGTGGCGGGGCTAATGGGGCTCGTATTCGTCTTGTCCCACAAAAAGATTGGGAAGCAAATAAACCAGAACAACTTGCTCGTGTATTAGGTGTGCTTGAAGGTATTGCTGCAGAAACTGGTGCGTCAGTCGCAGATGTGATTGTCCTTGCTGGTAATGTTGGGATAGAGAAGGCATCAGGTGAAAGTGTTCCATTTACTCCAGGTCGCGGAGATGCAACTCAAGAGCAAACCGATGTTGAATCATTTGCAGTTTTAGAACCTTTTGCTGATGGTTTCAGAAACTACCATGATAAAGAGCTTAAAGTTACTCCAGAGCAAATGCTGCTTGATAAAGCGCAATTACTTGGACTTACTGCACCGGAAATGACCGTGCTGGTAGGTGGTATGCGCGCATTGGGTATAAGCGCTAATGGTCATGATGTGTTCACGGATACACCAGGAAAGTTAACCAATGACTTTTTTGTCAATCTACTTGATATGAGCGTAGAGTGGAAGCCAACGGGCAGAAATTCATATGAAGCAACTGACCGCTCAACAGGTGAAAAGGTCAGAACTGCAACACGCGCTGATCTTGTGTTTGGATCTAATTCACAGTTGCGAGCCTTAGCAGAAATTTACGCGACTGAAAATTCACAAGAAAAATTTGTGAGTGATTTTGTAAATGCTTGGAACAAAGTGATGAATAATGATCGCTTTGACCTTGCATGAGCTCATCAAAATGCTCGTAAGTGCTGTCTCCTAGATAGAAGTAATTGTAGACAAATAAGTCCTCGGTCGATGGATCCAGGAAGAATTCGACGTGTAAAATTCACTGCTTCCTGGTGAAAATGAACTAAGCGCAACATTACGCATCGTAATCACCAATACCATCTTCATCATACATAGTTTCAAAAATGACAGCAATGCTGTTTGCTTAAAAATCCATTATAATGATTACTAATTCACGGAAAAACTCTCTAGTGAAATACAACAATCCCTTGCCAAAGATTTTTCCTGAATTTGGTTATTCTCTTGTAAAGAAAAAGTCTTAGATTTCCTCCTGCGTATTTAGCTATTTTTTCAAATTTGATTCGAGGTATTAAACTAAATGTCAAAATGGAATAAAAACCGTTTCACTGATCATATGATGGAAAACTGCAGTCGTGAAGTGGCCAAAGTCGGGAATGCCATCATTGATTTCAGTGAGAAGCATGCTGATGAATTATCCTGGGGCCGTGGTAACGATCACGGAACCCTGACTTTTCGCTGCAATTCTGATTTTGGTGTATTGCCATTGTTTCACATGACCAGCGAAGGCACCTTAAATATTCAAGTGAATTTCCTGCGTAGTAAGGGTGTTCCTAAACAGGTCTTGCTGGATATGGTCCGTAAACTGGAATCAAATTTCCTTCGTGAATATGATGCAGTTATGTATGACGTAGATACATTTGAACCCATCAGCGAATTATTTTTCACTTCATCACAAGTGGATAAGTTCTTGAATACAATGGAAGGATGCTGCTACAGGCTCAGGCAGTAATATGCACGCAACACTCTATTTAATTGGAGCCCTGCTGGCGTTGGCCGGCGGGGCTCTTTCGTTTTATTTCTATGGTGTGTATAAAGGTTAATTATCAGGGAAACAATTGTGGATTCCGCCCTTGTTGTCTGTGACATCTGCAACTTGTACAAGTGTGATCGAAACAGCTTACGGAAAACACTTTGGGTTTTCCAATGTGGCTGTGGGGATTCCATTTATGTTTGGATATGGAATTGTACTTTGGTTCACAGCAAATGGTAACATATCCACAACAATTCCATTTATTATGGGTATAATGTCGATTTTGATAGGTATTTATTTGATTAATGGATTGGTGAGATTGAAAATGCATTGCTGTATCTGTTATACGGTGCATACATTAAACCTGATCATATTTCTTTTACAGTTTTCTGGATAAATAAATTATGGGCCTCTATATATTTTTGATCTTCCTGATCTTCTTTGCAATGATCGGTACAACTCTTTATGTAACAGGCAAAAATAAAAAAGAGGACACCTACACCGATTTGGACACGGACGAATGGAATTGCCCAGAATGTGGTTTTCTGGTACAGGCAGGAGATAAGTGTATTTATTGTGGCACAGAAAAATCAGCCTGATATATCTGTAATTATACCAACTTATAACAGGGCTCACATATTACCGCGAGCTTTAGATTCAGTTTTGGCACAAACACAACTGCCTATTGAAATCATCGTTGTGAATGATGGTTCAACAGACGGTACAAAATCTGTTTTGTCAAATTATTCCGGGCTGAAGATCATCGACCAAGAACACTCTGGTGTCAGCGTTGCCCGAAATATAGGACTTGAACATACAAATAGAGAATGGATAGCATTTCTTGATTCAGATGACGAATGGTTACCGGATAAACTGGAGCAGCAATGGTCTGCTATATGCAATGATGACAAGTTAATTTGTCATACAGAAGAGATTTGGATCCGCAATGGCCAGCGTGTGAATCCCATGAAAAAGCACCAAAAGTTTGGCGGAATGATCTATGAAAGATGCCTACCGCTTTGCGTGATTTCGCCATCATCTGTTATGATTCATAAATCTATTTTTGAAGTTGTGGGTGTTTTTGATGAAACCCTGGAAGTATGTGAAGATTATGACTTATGGCTGCGGATTTGCGCAAAATATCCTACATTGTTTATTGACGAACCACTGATCGTGAAATACGGCGGTCATGAAGATCAGCTATCAAGGAAATATTGGGGCATGGATCGCTTTCGTGTTCAAGCGCTAGAAAAGATGTTGGATTCTGAAGAATTGAATGAAGACCAGCGCAGAGCTACCATTGAAATGCTTATCCAAAAATGTAAGATCATCATAAACGGCATGCAAAAACGGGGGAAAGATGACGAAGCAAAAGAGTGGCAAGAAAAAATGAATTTATATTTGTCATTTTGATCCGCTGTAAAGCGGAGAAGAATCTCAAGCGCTAGTAGTCAATAAATACATGAGATTCTTCAGTCATTCTGAGAAAAGTGCCGGGATTCCTTCAGAATGACACTTTCTATTAGGGGTTAGTTTTAGTCTTATACGTTTTAAATTTGAACTGATGAAATTCCTTACAACATTATTAATAGTCTTTAGTATTGCCTTTGGGCAGGAACCACTGCCGCGTGGTTTAACAGCAGAAGAAAAAACACGCCTCCGTGAAATTGGTATAAATCGTACCATCACTGACCCACCAGACAGCATAATGTACGCTCCGGCTGAATTTGATTCAGTAGCCGGAATGATCTTTGCCTGGGAAGCATATTATGATCTACTCACTGATTTGATAAAGGAAGTAGCGGAAGATGATACTGCGTGGGTGGTTGTGGATAATATCGCTGAAGAAGTCTCAGCTACAACGCTATTGACAAACGAAGGTGTCAACATGGATCATGTTGTATTCCAGCCCATAGCTACAAATTCAGTATGGATAAGGGATTATGGTCCCTGGTGGATATATCAGCCCGATGGTTCGCGGGCAGTTCTTGATTTAGTCTATAACCGTCCCAGGCCACAAGATGATGCTTATCCGGAAGAACTAGCAACACTTTGGAATATCGATTATTATGGTTTGGGGCTCGTTGAAGCCGGCGGGAACATGCTGCTGGACGGTACGGGCAATGTTTTTATTTCCAATATCATTTTTGACGCCAGCCAGGGTTTTGATCCTAACCTCACCCAAGATCAGTTAGACGAATATTTCCTGGATTATTATGGCGTGGAAAATGTGATCATAACCGATCATTTGCAGTACGACGGCACCGGGCATATCGATATGTTTGTTAAGGTCATTAATGATACAACAGTCATCGTGGGTGAATACACCTCATCATCAGCCGGTGCCGGGAACAATTATAATATTTGTAACAATGTCGCTGCCCAGATCGCCGGATTGACCAACGGCAACGGCCGGCCGTATACTGTGGAGCGCATGCTCATGCCGCCATACAGCGGGGGAGTGACCTATACCTACATCAATTCCCTCATCGTAAATAAAAAGGTTTTTGTACCCATATACGGATTTTCTACTGATACGGATGTTTTGACCCAGTACGAACAGCTCATGCCCGGTTATGAGATTATCGGTTATGATTGCAATCAGATCATCCCCGCCAATGGTGCAATTCATTGTATTGCCATGAAAGTACCGGCGATGCTACCCCAGGATTCCTGTACACAATGGAGCAAAGGCGATGTGAATACAGATGAGGTGGTGGATATCATGGATGTGTTGACAACAGTGGATATTATTCTGGATGCTGACGAGATCGAACCTTGCGTGCAATTTGCAGCTGATATGAATGAAGATGGGGATGTAACATTCTTTGACATTATTCAGATATTGAATATCATTATGGACTTGTAAAATGAAAAAGAGCATATTATTAATCTTTTCCATTTCCTCTCTAATTGCTGAACCCAATTGGGAAAAGGCCCGCCACGAGACCGTGGATCTCTTTCAGCAATATTTACGGATCGACACCAGTAATCCACCAGGAGATGTTCGTGAAGCTGCCCTTTGGTTTGCCAATATTTTTGAAAAAGAAGGTATTTCATTTGAAACATTTACTGTTCCGGAAGATCCTCGGCGAATGCACGTTTTAGCGGAACTGAAGGGCATGAATCCGGAATTGAAACCATTACTACTTTTAAACCATATGGATGTGGTGCCGGTAGATGAAGAATTTTGGCATGAAAAGCCTTTTGGTGGTGAACTACGGGATGGTGTTGTGCACGGCCGGGGTGCCATCGATATGAAAGGTATGGGCATTATGGAATTGATGGCCTTGCTTGAACTCCACCGGGAAGGCTGGCGGCCGGAACGTACCATCAAATTTTTGGCTGTGGCAGATGAGGAAATATTGGGGGAGCTGGGATCATCATGGATGATTGAGAACCACTGGGACAAGCTGGACCCGGAATGGGTTTGGGACGAAGGCGGCATTGGTTCTAAAGACTCATTTCCCGGCACTAGTGCTTTTGCTATCGCTGTGGCACAGAAAAAATCCTTTTGGGTGGAAGCAGTTGTGGAAGGGAAGTCCGGACATGGCATG
>CATMBH010000122.1:0-5124 GCA_950063985.1 uncultured Fidelibacterota bacterium | reverse complement strand
ACAGAATAAAAAGACCCAATACTTCATACATTCTATTTTTCTGAAGGAATATAGATACCCTGTCTGCAAGCCAGATCATCAATACTCCGCTTATAATTATAGCCAATGCCATGACCCAGAATACATCGCTCAATGCCATGGCACTGAGAATGGAATCAAAAGAAAATATCAGATTCATAGCTACGATCCAAGTGATAATTATTTTCAGGGATTGGGGTTCACGGCTGTCATGTTCCAGATCATCCAGATTCATCATATGCAGGATTTCTTGGGTAGCTGTATAGAGAATACAAATGCCTCCAATAAGAACAATAATGCTATGGAGATTGAAGCTGCTTCTGATAACGCCCTGGATACTGATGTCAAAAAGAGGGTCTTGGAAATATTGAATAATATTATCCGCAAGCGACGTGAGCTCGTATCAGTGTTGGATTATAATACTTATGCTGAATATCGGACTGAAGACCGCATGGCCAAAAACCCGCAAAATGTGTGGGAGTTTGAAAATGATCTAAGGAACAAACTGCGTCCAAAAGGGGAAATGGATATTGCAGAAATGCTAAAGATAAAATCCAAAAGAACTGCCACAGAAGCAACTACCATCGATGTTTGGGAAGCTGGTTATTATGAAAACTTGGTTCTAAAAGAAAATTTTGATCTCGATCCAGAAGAAGTACGTCAATACTTTGAATTCAATAATGTGACTGCAGGACTCTTTACTGTCTATCAACGATTATTTAATGTCACATTTAAAAAAGTTAGCAATCCTTCAGTCTGGCATGAAGATGTCTTGATGTATGAAGTCTATGACGGCTCATCAAATGAAATGATCGGGCGCTTTTACCTCGATATGTTTCCCAGAGCCAACAAATACGGCCATGCAGCCGCTTTCTCAGTAACCATGGGTAAAATGACACCTGACGGTTATCAAAAACCGGCAACAGCTTTAGTATGCAATTTTCCAAAGCCTACGGAATTTCAACCTTCTTTGCTCACACATGATAATGTAGAAACCTACTTCCATGAATTTGGTCATTTGGTCCATGGCGTACTTACCCAAGCTCAGCTCATGAGTTATGCCGGAACTTCAGTGGCCAGGGATTTTGTCGAGGCGCCATCACAGATGCTGGAAAACTGGATCTGGCAGAAAGAATCATTATCTCTTTTTGCAAAACATTATGATACTGGTGAAGTCATTCCTGATGAATTATTGGATAAAATGCTGGCTGCAAAAAATGTGAATTCCGGAACAAAGGCGTTACAGCAAATCTATTATGGTATTCTGGATTTTACATTGCATGATGGATTTGATCCAGATGGAGAAAAAACAACAACAGATATTGTTTCTGCATTACAGAATGAGATTACTTTTTATCCTTACCAGGAAGGCACGCATATGGAAGCGGCCTTTGGTCATTTGAATGGCTATGGCGCAGCTTATTATGGCTATAAATGGTCTGAAGTCTATGCCCAGGATATGTTCTCTATCTTTGAAGAAAAGGGGATCATGAACGCAGAACAAGGTATGCGTTATCGCAAGATAATCTTGGAAAAGGGCGGGACAGAGGAGCCTCTTAATCTGGTGCGTGAATTTTTGGGCCGTGAGTCCAACTCTGATGCTTTCTTACGCAGTATGGGTCTTGAATGAAACAAACATTGATTATTTGGTTCATATTATCTGTATCTCTTTTAGGAAGAGATAGGATTGTGAATAAAGATATTTATGAGCGCTATAAAAAGTTGAGTGCGCAGATAGAATGGTTTATTAAATCAGATCATGAATACTATATGACCGATCTTCCGAAGTCCTATGGATTACAATCAATACGCGATGCGAATAATGATCTTTATAAAGTATTAATTCATCTACCAGTAGAAGAAAAGAAACTATTAACTTCTGGTAAAAAGTTATTGAGAGCAGTGAAGAAAAGTCAGATCAAGAAAATATACACCCTGCCTGAAAATAAGGAAAAAAGTAGAATTACTTGTTACTCGTTTTCGTCCGTGAATTGATCGGGTCTTATATCGAGTTGTTCGAAGATCATTGTGGCCACTGCGCCTGCTATTTCATCACCGGTCATACCGTTATTTTTCAGATCTTTCCAATTTGTTTCTAATACCTCCAGATTGTCTTCGTCGGCAAAAATTTCATCCAAAATAGCAGCCGGTACTTCAAAATCCCGGAGGCGCTGATACATGTTTAATTTCACAAGATCCATATTGTAAACTACAGCAAAGATTTATCAACTTTAAGGAGCATTCATGGAAAAAAACAACAAATATTTATATATCATAATGATCGCTGGCTTCTTATCAGTCTCTGTGCAATTATGGCTGCAGCATCAAGCCATTCAGGCATTGGAAATAAAAATAGAAGCAATCCGTGAAATATTGTTCCGCTTTGTGTAAAATAAACAAATTAAATTCGCGAGCTTTTTTCCAACATTAAATACTATTTTGGCGTCGTACCCAAGTGGTCTAAGGGAGCAGTTTGCAAAACTGTCATTCATCGGTTCGAATCCGATCGACGCCTCACTCTTGCCCGGGTGGTGGAATTGGTAGACACTATGGACTTAAAATCCATTGGCCAATGCGGCCGTGCCGGTTCGAGTCCGGCCCCGGGTACTGACGAAAAACCTCCTGAAAATGGAGGTTTTTTTGTTTCCCCACATTTTTTTACATTCCACAGATGAAAAACATATTACTAATAATATTACCGTTATTACTGATTGTTGGGTGTGAAAAAGGACCTAAAAAAATAATTGTAGAAACATGGGAAGATGGAACTCCGAAAAAAGTAGATTATGTTATTGGGGATTGGTTAAAAGGAATACAACAAGAAACGCTTAGAAGCATAACCTATTATGAAAATGGTGAAATAATAAAAGATGAAAATTTCAAGGCTGGGAAACTAGATGGAAAGTTTACTGGTTGGTATGAAAGTGGACAGAAAAGAATCGAAGGAAATTACATAGCGGGAGAACATACAGGTACATGGACATCTTGGGATTCATTGGGTGTTGAAACTTCCGCTGCAGAATGGTTTGAAAAAGGCTACAACGCTGGTAAGAATAAAGAATACAATAAAGCAATTACATTCTATTTACAAACCGTTGAGCTGGATCCTAATTATGATATTTATAAGAATCTAGGGAATGCTTATGCTAACCGGGGTGATCTCTCCAAAGCCATACAGAGTTATGAGAAAGCCATCGAGTTAACACCTGATGCTGCTGATACCTATTACAACCTGGGGAATGTTTATACTAACCAAGGAGATCTCACCAATGCCATACAAAGTTATGAAAAAACCATTGAGTTAGATCCCGAACATGCTGGTGCCTATTACAACCTGGGGAATGTTTACGCTAACCAAGGTGAAGATCTTCCCAAAGCTATCCAATTACTGCAGGAAGCAGCAAGGTTGGGGCTTAGAGGTGATCAGGAATGATTCAAGGGGACGGGGTTTAAGCAATTTTGGACAAAATAAATCAATACATAACAAGTTTTAACACCGCCAAAGATAGGAATCGCATATGAGAGCCCTTGTGGAAATTGCTGCCTTATGGATTCTTCCGCTTGCATTGTTGATCGAATATCAATTCTGGCAATCAATTGCTTGGGCAACACCCGTTTTCATATTCTACGTTATTACTGTCCCTGCCCTTGCAGCCTACATTATTGTTGCTACGGGTGCTGGTTGGCTAAAACTATGGAAATTCAATCTCAAATACACGGTAGGGAAAGTACCTATTCAGATCGGCTTGGTTTATTCCAGTGTTATTAATTTCTTTCTCTTGATATTTGCTGAACTTCTTTCCCCCCCGTCTTCGATCAGCTTAACGGTACTTACCACAATACTGATTGCTGTTTCCGGGGCTATTTTAGGTTCTTTATACGACATTGCCCTTGTGCATTATCGGTTTCTTGAGGTTTATATTCGTCCATTCTACAAACGCGAAAAAACAATCAAAATCGTGGCTGCATATGGGCCTTGGTTTTTTGGCTTGATGGGTTTCGCCGCAGGCCTTAGCGTAAAATTTGGTGAATACCTCCTAATCGAAACTAATCAGTTCATCTCATTGGGAATGGTGATCGCAGTAGGGACTTTGATCATTTATGCTCCATTCCTGTTCTATTTCTTGTTTATCATTGAACATAAAAGACATAAAGCTGAAAGCAGAAATAAAGTGGAGGGTGTTGCTGAAACAACCTCCAGCTAAAGGGGTAGGATGAAGCAAGAGGCCCGCAGCAGCGGGTTTTTTGTGAGATTAGGAGTAAAAATCCAACAGATCAGTATTATACGAATTAATGGCTAATGCAATGCAATCCAATTCATTCCGAACTTTGAAACATACGTTAAGCTGGCTGTATGTGTGGGGTATTGCTTTTGGATATATTGAAGCGGCTATTGTTATCTATCTCCGCAAAATTTATTACCCTGATGGTTTCAGTTTTCCTATCGTGCTCGCAGATATAGATATTGCCGCTGTCGAAATCTTGCGGGAGTTAATGACCCTGATCATAATCTGGGCAATGGCAGAATTAACTTTCCGGACGTTTATTAAAAAATTGGCAGGATATATGATTATCTTCGGTATCTGGGATATTTTCTACTACATTTTCCTGAAGATATTTCTGGATTGGCCTGAAAGTTATCTGACCTGGGATATTCTGTTTCTCATCCCGCTGCCATGGGTTGGTCCTGTACTGGCACCTGTACTTGTGTCCCTATCGTTAATCTATACTGGTATTATCATCCTGGTGGAAATGGACAGAGGTTATCGATTTCAGTTCGATAAGAAGTTCTGGATAATGGAGATAATGGCAGGAATCATAATCATTATTTCTTTCATAATCCCGGGAATCGTTGTTTTAAATCAAACGGTTCCAGAATCCTTTCCCTGGGTTATTTTTCTAGCAGGATTTTTTTTCGGGTGGGTGGTTTTCCATTATTATCTGATGAAAGATTCGAATGTTTTAACTGATCAATGACAATTGCATTATTGCCACTGTAAAAACCCGCCCACTTATCTGCAGTAGGCCAAGTAGCGGGGTTTTTTGTTTCCCCATATATTGGGTGATTATTTGTAATTTTTGTCAAATACTAACTGATATAACTAC
>CATMBH010000121.1:0-5153 GCA_950063985.1 uncultured Fidelibacterota bacterium | reverse complement strand
GCCACGGGTTTGTATTTGAAGCACTTGCTGGAAATTCTTCATGATCTGGCTTTGGTTTTCAGGTGACCGGAAGTTCAATCGTGAAACAAACACCTCCGGAATCAAGATTTCGGAAACGGGTAAAACCGTTGTGATCTGAAATAGTTTGACTGACGATGGTCAGTCCAAGACCTGTTCCATGTTCTTTGGTAGTCGTGTAGGGTTCAAAAAGTTGGTCAGAAATTTCCGGAGAAATTCCGGTGCCGTTATCCTCTACATCCAGAAAAATGATGTTCAGATCAGGAACGTGTCGCGTACGGATTATGATTTCTCCTTGACGGAAAATGCGTGAAAGCGTTCCTTTTTTTTCGATTGAGCTGATTGCATTGTCCACCAAATTGATGATTACCCGCCGAATTTGTTCCACGTCCAGAGGCAATTGCGGAAGCGCGTCACTCAACTCACTGGTAAGAGAAATTCTGGCTGGCATGTTTTCATGATAAAGTTGGAGAGTTTGCTTAACAATTTCATTGAGATCATTCAACTGAGGATTTGATTCTGGTATTTTCGCAAAGTTGGAAAATTCACTTACCATACGCTTTAGATGCTGAACTTCATTGATGATAGTCTGAGTTGACTGCTGTAAGGCGACATTATCCGAAACTTCATCTGCATATTTCCGGTGGATGCGTTCTGCAGAAAGTTGAATCGGCGTGAGTGGATTTTTAATTTCATGGGCAATGCGTCGAGCAACTTCGCGCCATGCCCGTGCACGTTGAAGCCGCTGAATTTCAGTGATGTTGTTGTAAACACAAACCATTCCCGCAGATTTGCCATCACTGTTTTGAAGCAGAAGAAGTGTTGCTGAAACTTGTATCGGACCTTCTTTCCTGTGAACAATCAGGTAACGGGAAATGGAGTGATCTTTTTCAGTTTTTATTTGTTCAACCATTTCTTCAACCATTTGCAGGGATTCCTTTTCAAGCACCTCCCGATAGTGTTTGCGGCCTTCCGCACCGTTTTTCAGTTGCAGCATTTGTTTCGCGGAATGATTCAATATTTCAATGTGTCCTTCCATATCCAGAGACATTACTCCGGTTGTGATGTTTTCCAGAACAAGCTCTACAAAGCGAATTTGGCTTTGCAGGGACTTGTGACTTTCCTGCAGATGCCGGGTAGTTTTATTCAGTGCGACCTGGTGTTCGAGTAGATCACGGCTCATTGAATTAAAAGACTGCATGAGCAAAGCAAAGTCCTTATCCAGAGGACCGCGCAGTTTTACCTGGAAACCTAATTCACCCTCTGATACACGTTGAGTGGCAAGCGCCAAATCTTCAATGGGCTGCACGAAACCACGCGCCAGATAGAAGGCCAGCCAGGTGGCAACAAAAATAATAAAAAGAGTCATCAATAGAAAAATTATTAAAAAATATCCCCGTACCAAATCCTCAGATTCTGTCAAAAACAGGGTGTTTTGATCTTGGGTAATAATATCGTTGATTGCCACGGAAACACGGGGTGTGGACGGGAAAAATATTTCTAAATAATATTTTTTATTTTCAAAAACTAATAATAATTTTTTAAGTCCGTTATCATGCCTCTCAGTTACAACTTCATTTGTCTTTAGTTGTTGGGAAAACCCTACTGAAAGAAACAGTAGTGATATGATTAGCAGAGCTTTTTTCACATTCATCTCTTTTTAGTTCATTAAATCAAGAATGCTATAAATTTAGGTCTTATTAATTTACCCGGAGGAATCAGATAATTTCTTTCGTCTGTTTCACAACAAGAATGCCGTTTTACAGTAACCATTTACTTGACCATTTGAGCCAATAACTTTTTGAGTTTTGGTGTTTTTTCAAGAGCTTGTTTGAATCGTGGAACATCCTTGGCATCCAAAATAAGAGGGGAGCGTTGAAAACGCCCCTCATGATTGTAATGACAAAATCGAATCTCCCAAGTACCCTTAGCTTCACCTTCAGTGAACTTTAAGAGCTGAATGGTTGGAATATGGTATTCACATTGAATTTGTGCTTCCTCTTCAACAATTCCGCTGCCCCAATGCAAAGAAAACGTTTTTGGTTTATTTCTCATCAAAATACTTTTGAATAAATAAAATCCTTCATTCTCAAATCTACCAATCATCCCACAAACAAAAAACCCACTACTCCGACTAAAATTGACCAGTGGGTTCTTTTTTCATAATCTATTCAATTTGCCGTTGGTTCATATAAATTTCACTAATGAAACACTCCCCTTTTCTCCTTGCTGCGATCTTTTCATTATACAACACGCTGGCAAAAAGCTCCGACGGTATCATTAAAGAGTTCAATGACTACATAAACCAGTCTATCTCTGATGCTAACATTGCAGGAATGGCCGTTGCCATCGTGTCCGGTGATTCGATACTCTTTTCACAGGGTTATGGGTATGTGGACATTCAGACGAAAGAGCCGTTCACACCTCATACAGTTATGAATATAGCATCGATCACCAAAACATTTGTTGGTGTGTCAGTCATGCACCTGGTAGAAAAAGGTGTGACCAACCTGGATGATGATGTAAATCATATCCTGCCTTTTAACATTCAAAACCCCAATTCACCAGAGTCAGTTATTACACTGCGGCACATTATGAGCCACATGTCAGGGATACGGGATAACCTAAACGTTTACCTGCCATCCTATCACTATGGAAGCGACTCGCCAATACCCCTGAAAGAATTTCTTAAAGATTATTTATCTCCAGGTGGGAAACATTATTCTAAAAACAACTTTACTGAGAAAAAACCTGGCGAAAAATTTGAATATTCGAATATAGGAGCCGGCCTGGCAGGATATATCGTGGAACATGTTTCGGGGAAACCTCTGAACACTTTTACCAAAGAAATCATATTTAAACCATTGGAGATGCACAATACCTGCTGGTTTCTTTCTGAGATGGACCGTTCAAAACATACCCGGCTGTATGAGTCTGAAGAAAATCATACAAAATTAAAGAGTATAGACTTATACGGTCTAACCACCTATCCCGATGGGGGAGTCAGGACCACAGTTGCTGATCTGTCCCATTATCTTATCTGGATCATGAACCGGGGTCGATTTAAGGAAACACGGATCTTAAAGGAAGCTACTGTGACTGAGATGCTGACACCGGACTATACCGACTCCTATACCAAATTCTGGAGCATTGATGACTGGATTGGACACGGGGGCGAGGATCCGGGGGTCAGTACGGGGATGTATTTTTCTCCTATAGATAAGCTGGGTATCATTATTTTTATCAATACCAGCGCTTATGGCACTTTTGAGAAAAAAGAAGAAAAAATATTTGAATTTGGCAAACTCATTTTATTATCCAGGAATAAAACCAAAATGTAACAATAAAATATATATTGAAATAAAACCCCGTAACCTGGCGGGGAGTGGTACTTGGTCTAATTTTTTATCATATAGCTCAAATTTTCCTTCAGGACCGCCGAAGCGGTCAGCAGGCCTGAAAAGAGTGCACTGGAAACACCAACCGTAGTGATATCCTGCCCCGTAAAATAAAGATTCTTTATATTGGACTGGGGGCGAAGCCAGCGCTGACGAAAACGATGCGGCGTGTGGTTAATGCCGTACATTTCACCCCTTTGGTAATTTGCCAGGGAGCGGACGGTCAAAGGCGTTGAAAGTTCTTTGTAAGCCAGGGCATCACGAATACCGGGAACCTGGTCAAATACAATATCAAGAATTCGATCTGACAGTTTCTCCTTGGCATCTTCGTATTCCTGTCCACGATTTTTCCACGGCAGTTCCTGCCACTTGGTATACCAGCCCCAGCTGCTCATGGTAATGGCCTCCATGGTGGCATACCCCTCATGGTTTTCATCCCAGGCTTCATCCTTTGCAGATGGAAATGAAACATATACGACTGGGAAATCCGCATCTGGATTATCGGTATAGCCCTGGACATTTTTATCATGATCGTAGCCAGGGTAAATCCACAGATTTGTGTTGCCGAGACCCAATTCTTTTGCAGATTTATCGAGTCCAATATGCAGGCAAACATAGCTTTTAGTTTTCTCAATTTTTTCTAGGCTATCTTTTAATCTGGAATACCCATTTCCATTTTTGAGCAGTCTATCAATTGTATTTACTACGCCGGCATTGCTGATAATGGTATCCGTTTCGATCTCATCGCCATTCTCCATGATAACACTTACAGCAGTACCATTGTGTACCTTGATTTCCTCCACACCTGCATTGACCATAAGAACGCCGTCATTCTTTTCGATCAGATCAGAAATTGTTTCAGCAATGCTTCTTGATGATCCTGTGGGATAATTACCGCCGTCAAGGTAATGACGAGCCACAAAGGCGTGCATGGCAAAACTGCTTTGGGCGGGAGGCAGTCCTTGATCACCCCACTGACCGGTAAGAACACCAATCAATTGCTGATCATCGGTCAGGCTGGACAGGACGTCAAGTGTAGTGCGATCAGAGTAAGAAAAGAATTTCCTGGTCATAAATGGATAAGTGATCGTGCCCATAATGCCCGGGATAGCTTTATTGGTAAAATACGGGCGGGCACTGCGGGCAGCCTGGTCCAGGAGGTCCATGTAAGCCATGATCCCCGATTCTTCCTTTGGAAAATAAGATATCATGTCTTCTACAAACTGCTGCCGGGGAGCGACAAAATTATAGGAGCGGTCAGGAAATACGATCCGGTCATAATTTTTGTCCATAGGCGACCACTGCAACCTACGATCAGAAACTAGATCAAACAGACGGCGTATAGACGACCAAGGCTTGTGAACCTCGCCGATGTAGTGAATCCCGACGTCCCATTCATAATTGTCACGACGGAAAGTGTGGGTCCAGCCGCCAATCTTAAAATGTTTTTCCAGGACCAAGACACGCTTCCCTTTCAGGCTCAGTAAAGCAGCTGTGCACAGACCGCCAATACCGGAACCGATGATAATGGCATCGAATTTTTGATCAGCGACATCCGGTTTGTAACTTTTCCATTTCTTCATTTCGAATTCTCAAGGTTGCCTAAATCTACCCATCATCTCACAAATAAAAAAACATCACGAAATTCAGTGAATAAACACTGCTTCAAATTATAATTTATTTATAATTTGCGGGTTGCCATCAAACACAAAAAGGTCCATTACAATGAAAAATACC